>JAFQVE010000501.1 GCA_017408185.1 Oscillospiraceae bacterium
AAGGTCGGTGAATTGCGGTTTTTCCACCTCATCCGCCTCGCCTGTGCTCGGCACCTTCTCCTCAAGGAGAAGGCTTTCAACGTCAGTATCAGACTTGTCGGTCGGTGCGGCACCGCCACCACCTCCGCCACCGGCAGATCCCGTACCTTCACTTGAAGTTCCGGAATTTTCGGTCGACGGTTTACTTGTTGTCGAACCGTAGACGGTGATCTCGAAGCTTGTTGTACTCTCACGTCCCGAAGCATCGCGCGCGGTTATGACAAACGTATGTTCCCCAACCTGGCTTGAATCCGGCTTCCATGTCACCTTGCCGCTTACACTGTCTATTGACGCACCGCGAGGAAGATGTGTACCAACATACGTTATACTTTCCTCTGCGGGGCTCGTAGCATTCACCGTAACGCTGATTGAGGAACCTGCACTTGTCGTCAGATTATCAGACACCTCATCCAATACCGGTGCGGTATCTGCTGTTGCAGACAGTGGGATAACAAATTTATCATTTTCGGCTATGTTGTATACATATCCAAGCTCAAGGTTTTTGGAATCGCGATAGCTTTCTATTAACGTTACATCACCGACATTTAGAACGGCTTTTTTACCCGTAACTTCCGCGCTCTCAATTCTGTATGCGCCGTTGCTCTTACCGGAATTATCAACATAGATATATCTTCCGGCAAGGGAATTTGCATCAACTTCACTGTCAAGCTCTACGGTAATGTAGTTTTTCATCTTGAGTTCTTTCTCAAAATCAACCACCTTTCCGGAAACATTTGCAACGGCTTCTGTGCTGCCGATGATATCGCCATCATTCACATATGAATAAATGTTTTCACCGTCTTCGTTTACTGAGTAAACCCCGATAAACCCGCGGAAGTTAAAGCTTACATCTCCATCGGTGAGCGTGTAGGTAACACCGTTGTTTGTTGCATAGATGATATAATCACTTCTGCCGGACTTAAGCTTTACCTTTATTGCCTTTGCAACATCTCCGGAGGATTCTGTTCCGTCACTTGTAAGCGCAACACTCTCCATACTCTCGATATACTCGCTGCCCTTATACGGCTGAATGACAGAGGTGAAGAGAGTATCAAGCGCTTCATCGCTCTTTCTGTGAACGAGCATATAATCAAGCTCGGGAATATTCTTGTTGTGATGTATTTCCGGCGTTTCTGCCGTTGCAATACCAACACTTGATGGCGTCCAATCATTAAGTGCAGTCCATTTAAGGTTAAGCCCCTTTGAATCTGCAACCTGTTTGTTAAAGTCGGTCTGCTTGAAGTTTACTGAGAATTGTGCATTCTCGGGCGACTCATCACGCTGTACATTGCGAAGCCACGTATAACCGCGCGGATAAAGCGTTTCGTAATAATAGCCGCCCTGCGTATTGGGATCTGTATTAGGATCCTTGCCGTATTCCGTGTTTTCTCCGGCATATGTGCCGCCGTTCTGCGCTACCATATTCAGACCGTCGGTTGTTACACCGTTAAATGATTGTGTGTGGAAGCTGTAAATATGCTCATTCCCGCCGCGGACACGGAAGAAATCCACGGTATAATCAACTTCATTTGACGCCTGTACCGACACAAGCGTTCTGCGGTAAACATCAGTTTCCTCGTAAGCCTGCGGTGCCTCAACATCAACAAGCTTTACGCGCCCTGCGTCATCAAAATGAAGCGGTGTTCCGGCGCTTATATAGTTCTGCTGTTTTCCGTCTACAACAACGGTGTTATGCGAAAGCGTATTTCTTACCCACTGCAGTCTGTTCGGATCAGCCTGTGTTGCACCCGGATATCCAAGGTCAGGAGTAAAGTTAAAGCCATATGCATCAACACCCATTTGCAAAATGTCATAATGTCCGTGCGATGTTTCACTTTTTCCGTACCACAGCCATGCATCACGCTCTAAGTTCTTTTCATTTGTGCCTTTCAGCTTCTCGCCGGCACGAAGCACTGCAAGACCATACTCTGCAAGATTTTCGCTTTCAAGCTTTATCTCTCCGTATTCATCCACTATATCTTCAATCTCGTCATCAATTGTCCCCATTCTTTTTTCAAATATATTTTTGAAAATTGATGGATTCGAGTGACTTTGTATAAGCAAATGATACATCCGTGCAAGCAGCGGATCTCCAATGCGCAGATATCCCATAAGCGTTGCTGCTTTGTCGGTTAGATTGCCCGTACTTGCCGTGCTGTACTGGTCTCCTACCTGTAGGGAATAATTTCCAGCCAACGTCATTTTGAAGGTTGAATAAAACATCTTGCGGAATTTGGGATTGTTATACAAATTCAGCTCATTATCCCTGTCATAATTGTAAAAAAGCTCAACCGTGTCCTGAATGTTTGTAAGCCATCCCTGGTTATATTGGATACTTACCTCATTACCAAAGCCATCGCGGTTTACATCCCGCAGAACGGTTGCAAGCATCTCGCCGCCTGAATTTCCCGTGTAAATCGAGAATTTCTTACCGTATTTATACTCTACCTTCTGCGTTATTACTGAAGGTGCGTTCAACCACGCAAACATTTCCTCCGTCTCCGGCATTGAATCAAGAGCAATGGCGGCTGATGCAACGGTCATATGGTGTCCGCCGAAGTTCGATCTTATCTGTGCGTTCTTAGCCGCCTTGAAAATCTCACGGCATATACCGTCATCACAATTTTTACGTATCATTTCCGCAGAGAGCTTTTCATTCTCTAATCCAAACTCTACCGCTTTTTCAGAAAGATATTCAATAACCTTCGGATGCCCCATCAGCGGCCAGAATGCATCATATGCATTAGCAAAGCCTATTCCCTGGTTTCTTCCCCAGATGGAGCCGTCAATCTTCCCCTGGTTCGAGCCGCCGTGAGAGTGCTGAAACTCTATATACGGCTCCCATTGATATGTGGGATAAACATCTGCAAATCTGTCGGTAAGTATCGCTCCGGGGATACCATACTTTTCATCACCCGTATATAGATATGCATCACGCAAGGCGTTAACAGCCGTGGGTATATAGTTGACAGGGCTGCCGTATGACCAGATGGAGAAATTATAAAAAGCAATAAATGCCTTTCTTATCGGAATGCCGGTTGATGCCTTTTCGCCGGTATCATAGCCCCATCCGTCATCTACACCCCAGCGGCCGACTTCGCTTTCGGGAACGCCAAGGTCTTTGCCAACATTTTCATATAAATCATTGTGGAGATATCCACCTTCTACGCCGTAACCGTAAAACTCATACCATTCAGGAGTGTTCTCTTCTGTCGGCGCTTCACAAGTGCATTCGGATTCATCCTTATGATAAAGCATTTCGTGGTGAAGCTGACGTGCGCGCGCAAGGTCAAACTTTCCATATTCATCTTTTCCGAGTTCATAGAAGCTTTCAAACTCATTTGACGGAAAAAGGCGCTTACAATCCGGACACTGAATCTTCCACGGGCGGGATATCGGATCAACGCCCCATGCGTATGAGCCGTATTGGTCGCGGATATCCGTTCCGCAGTAGATACAGCTGTACGCATTTGGGTCATCCAGCAGCGCCGCCGTCATCGAGCGCGGAAGATTGTCCGGCTCAATCATGTCATAGATATAATCTATCTTATCCAGATATTTATCTGCTTTCGCTGTTGCGCTTTTAACAAGAGTTTTTGCCCAGTCATAATTTTTTGCATTATAAAGCGCCGCTTCGCGCATTTCATCAGTATAAATCGTTGTTCTGTTCTTCTGCGTGCCAACCTTCACATCAAAAATAAGCTCATTCGTCTCTTTTGTCTCACCTCGGAATGATACGATTGCTTTTACGCTTGCTTCACCTTCTGCACTTACAGAGAGAATACCTTCTTCTGCAGAAAGAACTCCAGGCTTCCCCGCGAAACTAAACTGTGCGTTTTCAAACGGAACAAGAAGAATATTTCCGCTGTTCATATGCGCAAGAAGGGTTATCTTTGTTTTGCTTCCTACATAAAGCTCATCAGAGAACGTTGTAAGCTCGGCGCTCTTCATCCCGCTGTTATCCGTTACGCTTACCGTAAATGTCGCCTTTGACATATCTGTACCGTATCTTACCGTTGCGGTTATATTTGCAACGCCTTCATACACACCGGTAATAACTCCGTCATCTGAAACGCTTGCAATATGCGGCTGTTCTGAGGCATATTCCACGGAAATCTCGCCGGACGGAATTTCCGTTCCGTCAAGAAGGTATGCGCGTACAGATGTCAGAAGGCTCTTTCCGACATCAACGCCGTTATTTTCGGCAATGAGCTCCACGCGCTTCATTCCGTCCACGCCGTCAAGCGTAAGAGAACGGATTGTGGTATACGCCGTAACCCCCGCCTTGAATATAATTGCATATTCGCCGGCGGCAGGAATATTCACTTCACCTATCCATGAATCCGCAAGCGTAAGGTCGGAAACAGTCGGGTCAAGCGTATTTATTGTCCCTATATAATAATCTGCCGTAAGATATTCTCCGGCATTTTCCGGCGAAACATCTGCCGGAATTATATACACATCGGAAGGACCTTCGCTATTGAAATACTTTATATACTCCATATGTACGGCATATCTTCCGCGCTCCGGAACCTTAATCCTGAAGCCGGTCCAACCACCTGCACTTCTGTGCATACGCATTCTTCCGCTCGGCGCAGCGTCGTACGCATAGCAATACGCAGCGTTATATTTATTGTCGGTCGTGCCGTACCATGCATAGTTGTCCTCGGTATGTTCATATTTTATGTTACGTACGTCGTTGGTTTTCGGCTCGGTTTGTCCTTCATCAATAATCGTCTGGACAAAATCCGAACTCCTTTTATAGAACTTATAGGTTTTTGCCGCATTGCTGTACGGAAGTGTTTCATCCCCGGTGAGAGTTTTAACAGTTTCGGCTGTGTATGTTTTTCCGTCATACACTATAGAGGCAGTCACCTTAACATCACCTGCACCGAGACCGGTAAATTTTCCTGTCGCATTATCAATTTTCAGAAGCTCTTCATTCGATGAGGTATATGTAATCTTTGCTGCCGATGCATCTGCAAGACTTCCGTCGGACAGGTAAAGTGATACGCTCGGCTTTAATGTCGCTGAGATTTTAAAATCGACATAGCTGACAGCACGAGCATCGCCGCCGTCAAAAATAAGGTTTGCGGGACGAACAGTTCCTCCGCCATCCTTGGTGCATACCCACACAACAAGGAGATCACCTGTAGCTTCGGCGTTGTACCCGAATTTATATTCACATAACGTTTTATCCTCAACACCGTTTGCCGTATCTAAAAAGTCAAGCCCCTCAATAATCGGCTCGGATTCTGCTACCGTCTGTGCTATGTCTTCTTTTTTCGTATTTCCCGGAAGAAGATACATATCCGCAACCGTACCTCCGGTACGGGCAAGATAGCTGAGCGTTACATCATAAAAGCCCTTTTCCGGGATATTTATTTTATATGCTCCGTATTCTCCCTTATTAAGGAACATATTCGCATTGCTTGCATTCCAGTTTGGAGCTGAGGTTTCATTCCACGTTCCGGTATAATCAACCCACTCAACTCTTCCTCCCGAAAGCGCATAGCTGATATCCTCCGGAGTCGCAAACGTTCCGGCTGTATACCCGCCCGTCCGGAGGGTTGTAGGATATGTTGCATAAAAGCCGGAATACTTCAGATTGCTTACCTTTATCTCATTTTCTGCGATAACCAGACTGCCGCTTTTTGTGTATACCTTCGCCGTTCCCTCACCTGCAGCGGTGATAACATTTCCCGAAACGGTAACTACATTTGTATCAGAGCTTTCATATGTAAGCGATGCAATATCATTTGCACTACCCGCGCTTAAATCACTCATTGCAACAGACGTGGTCGTTATCGTTGTGCTCTCTCCGCTCGCAAGATTGAGTGTCGCTTTTGCAAGCGAGGACTCTGCATTTATCGGAGCTTTGCCCTCTCCCTTTCCGTCGAAAATAAGGTTTGCGGGACGGAGCGAACCTGCTTCTTTTGCTTTCCAGAGAACTATATATTCGTCTGCTTTGTCCGCAGTCCACGAAAAAGCTTCAGCTTTATGGAATGGGGTAATTGCAGTTTTATCATCGCTTGTTCCGAAGTCTACCGTCACCCTCAGCGTTGCCGAAGAGAGTGCGGTTGCGATATCTGCTTCTGCTGTTATCGGGAGAATATACATTTCTCCCTCTGCGCCTCCGGTTCTTGTTCTGTATTGAACAGTTACATCATACTTACCCGCTTTCGGAACACGGATTTTGTATGCACCGTATTGTCCTTCCGCTCCCGCATTAAGCGAAAGAACGCTTCTGTTCCAACTTGCGGCCTTTGTCGTTTGCGAAAGCCACTCCACACGCCCCGAGTTGTTTTTATACGTTATTTCATCAGTCGGGCTTCCGGTTCCCGGATAATCGTTTGTCGTCTGCTGTGTACCCACTAAAGCCGTCGGATATTCTATCTTTATTCCGGCATACTGTACGGTTTCATCCGCAAAAACAACTGTTGCCGGTATAAACGATATCATCATCGACAGAGTTATTAATATTGATATAAATCTTTTCATGTGTTTTCTCCCATAAAAGTGGGCGCCTCTGCCCGCTTTCCCGATTTTTCAATGTGCTTCCTCAATCTTATCACGGGGCGGACAGAGGCGTCCGCCCCTATATGTTTTTATTACTTTGAATAAATAACTTTTATTATGTTATTATCATTCTTATCCTTATACATTACATATGCGCGGGCTATTGTTTCGCCGTCTCTCGGCTTTGCAGTCATCTGCCCGTGAGCGTTCTCACCAAGATAGGTTTCGCTTACCTTTGCTTTTGAAGTTGCGCTTTCTACAGTCGGGTCAGCATTCTTGCCAAAGAGAATACCCGCTTCTACGACTTCATATTCACCCTTGTCATACTCAATCATATATGCACCTGCGCTGTCATTCTCATC
>JAFQVE010000502.1 GCA_017408185.1 Oscillospiraceae bacterium
ATTTGTAAACAAAGGGAGGAAGTGGGCGGATAATCCGTTGTGGCTGTGGTTTTTTTGTGGTCTTTGTATCGCTGCGGGATGGTACACTTGGACTGACTGGAGAACAATTCTTCCAACTCTCGGTATGATTTGCACAACAGTTGCTTTCTGGATTAAAACTCCTATGTACGTCCGTATGATGGCGTTTACAAGCTCTCCTTTATGGCTTGTATATAATTCCATATCAACCCCTCCTGCAATCGGTGGTATTGTCACCGAGGTTGTCAATATGATTTCGATCATAATTGCAATAATGAGACTTGATTTAAAGAAAAATAAAGTGAATAATATTCAAAAATAACTAATAATTATAAATGCACTATTGACAAATTTCACTTTGTGTTGTATAATAATTCAAAATGTATCATGGCATATTGTTTTGCCTTGAAGAAAAAATCAAAATGAGGAATTTGAGATGACAAAAGTATTTATTGACGGCAGTGCAGGAACAACAGGACTTCGGATTCACGAACGTCTCGCAAACAGAAAAGATATAGAGCTTCTCCTTCTTTCAGAGGAAAGAAGAAAGGAAACGGAAGCACGACGTGAAATGCTGAATATGGCTGATATTGCGTTCCTTTGTCTTCCGGATGCGGCGGCAATAGAGGCTGTCTCCCTTGTTGAGAATTCAAGCACCGCAATCATAGATACATCAACGGCACACAGAACAAATGATGCGTGGGCATATGGTTTTCCGGAGCTTTCGGGAGCTTATGAAAAGATAAAGAATTCAAAACGCATCGCAAATCCCGGTTGTCATGCAAGCGGTGTTGTTGCTCTTGTAGCTCCTCTTATTGAAAAGGGTATATTGAATAAAGATGCACATCTCTCCGCTTTTTCTTTAACCGGATATAGCGGCGGCGGAAAGAAAATGATAGCAGAATATGAGGATACGGAGCTTGATATGCTTCTTAATGCTCCCAGAATGTATGGAATAAGTCAGAAGCATAAGCATCTTCCCGAGATAACAAAGATTTGCGGAATATCTTATGCACCTGTTTTCTGTCCCATTGTTGCACCATATTACAGCGGAATGGAAGTTTCAATTCCGATTCATGCAAGCGAGATAAACGGAAGTATCGAGGATATAAAAAATGTTTATCGTGATTATTACATAAAGGGACTTGTGAAGTTTGAAGAAAATGCAGACGAAGAGGGATTTATGTCTGCCTGTGCTTATGAAGACCGTGACGATATGCAGATCACCGTTTGTGGCAATGATGAGAGAATAGTTCTTGTGTCGAGGTTTGATAACCTTGGAAAAGGTGCATCCGGTGCGGCAATTCAGAATATGAATATTTTACTGGGCGTTGACGAAACAACGGGACTTAATGTATAACGGAGGATAAATGATATGAAGATAATAAACGGCGGTGTTTGTGCCGCAAAAGGATTTACTGCAAACGGAGTTCATTGCGGTATACGTAAAAACAGAACAAAGCGTGACCTCACCCTTATTTTTAGTGAGAAGAAGGCAACGGCTGCGGCTGTATACACAACAAACCTTGTAAAGGGTGCACCTCTCACAGTTACAAAAGACCATATATCAGACGGTTTTGCACAAGCTGTTATATGCAACAGCGGTAATGCAAATACCTGCAATGCAAACGGAATTGAAGTCGCAGAGCAGATGAGCACACTTCTTGCAGATGCACTTTCGATCTCTGCAAGCGATGTTGTTGTTGCATCTACGGGCGTTATCGGTCAGCCTCTTGATATTACCCCAATTGCAAACGGAATACCGAGTCTTGTTTCAGGTCTTTCCGCTGACGGCGGTGAGGCTGCTGCGGAGGGTATAATGACCACCGACACCGTAAAAAAGGAAATTGCGGTAGAATTTGAAGTTGGTGGAACTGTCTGCAAGATAGGCGGCATCGCAAAGGGAAGCGGAATGATTCATCCTAATATGGCAACGATGCTTGTTTTTATCACAACGGATGCAGCTATCTCTGCCGAAATGCTTTCAAAAGCACTTTCTTCCGACATTGTGGATACCTTCAACATGGTAAGCATTGATGGCGACACTTCAACAAACGATATGGTAACAGTCCTTGCAAA
>JAFQVE010000503.1 GCA_017408185.1 Oscillospiraceae bacterium
AGATATACGCGTCTGTTTTTCATCACACATTCGCGGTATACAAGAAGGTCAATAACAGACGATCCGCAAAGCACTTTTTTGCTGTCAAACGGCCACTGATAACCCTTGAGAAATAAAAGAGACAGTGCTTCATATCTGTCTTCAAAAAAGTCCTCAAGAAATTCCTGTTCATTACCGTCGGCATCAACAGACACAAATCTCGGAAGCACCTGCATATATGTTCCCGAAACATTCCAGCGCGGAGCTTTAGACGCAAGCCCGTACTGCCATTCGGTAAGGTTCTGCATTTTCGCACCTGCCATAATCGCAAGAGAGTTCGAACCCGTGTGGCAGCCTGGATATGCACTGTCGGCATAGATACCCGCAGGACCTCCTGTTGCGAGGACTATGTCACCACATCGGAAAGCGCAGAGCTCACCGCTCTTTATTTCGATACACAGAACTCCGCAGGCTCTGTCGTTGTGTTTGAGAATTTCTATCGCAAGAAATCCCGAAAACACCGGAACACTGAGCTCATCCGACTTTTTCTGCAAGGCTTCAGTCATATATTTTGACGTAAGCGGCCCGGTACTTGTCGCGCGGGCATACGGGTCGTGGTCTGTTTTATATCCCACATATTCGCCGTAGCGGTTTACCGGAAACGGAACACCGAGCTCGACAAGATTTATAAAGCAACGCGTTGACAGAGCCGCTTCGCAGAGTGCATTATCCCCGTCAACACTTCCCCCGTCAAAGAGGTTTTGAGCCATATTATACACACTGTCCGAAACAGCTCCGCCGAGCCCTAATTTATAATATGTCTGCTTATCTGAACCGGTATTGCGTGATGTGCCGCAGTTTACATCCTCCGTCACAATCGCAGCTCTTCTGCCAAGCTGCGAAAGCCTGCACGCGGCGTTATACCCCGCCGCACCCGAGCCGATAACAATTACATCGTATGTATAAGTCTTCACTACAGTCTCCTCATATGGAAGCCGCCGTCGGCATTTATAACCTGTCCTGTTGAAAAATCAAAGTCACCGAAGAGAAGCGCCTTAACGCACTTTGCCACGTCTTCCGTCTCGCCCATACGTTTTATCGGAGTAAGACCGTTTTCTATCATTTCCTCATACTTTTTAAGCACTCCTGCGGTCATGTCTGATTTTATAATTCCCGGGCGCACCTCAAATACGGGGATATCATATTCCGCAAGACGATCTGCAAAAAGCTGCGTCACCATCGAGATGCCTGCTTTTGAAATGCAGTATTCTCCGCGCATTGTGGATGATGTATACGCCGAGCACGAGGAAATGTTTACAATTCTGGGGTTATAGTCTTCAGCGCTTTTCCTCGCTTTTATCATCATATTGGCAAAGCGCTGGCACATGAAATATGTACCCTTTAAATTTATGCCTATGACTCTGTCAAAGCTTTCTTCAGTTGTTTCAAGAATATCCATTCGCACGGTTGGCGCAACGCCGGCATTGTTTACGAGCGCATCAAGCCTTCCGTAATTATCCGAAATGTGCTTATACAGTGCGTCTACTTGCTCCTTGTTTGTTATGTCGCACTGAATATATTCGTAGTCGCAACTAAGCTCTTTAAGGCTTTTTACCGCATCCTCCGGAAGCGTTTCTTTAGTCGCACACATTATGACCTTGTATCCGCATACGCCGAGAACCTCAGCAATTTTATAGCCGATGCCGCGCGCCGAGCCCGTTACGAGTACCATCTTTTTCATCGCTTACTTACCTCCACAGAATTCTTTATATAGCGGTGCATATACCTCTCTGTCGCGGATAACGCAGCCAGGAGTGCTGCCCGCTCGCATAACCTCTGTACACTTAGAGCAGCAGATGCAGCATTTGTTTTTGTCCATACCGCCGTTTTTCACAATATCGTTAGCAAAATCGGGATATGCAAAAATAGTTCTGCCAAATCCCGCAAGGTCAAAGCTGCCGCGCTCAATATACGCCGCAACAACATTCGGGGCAGCAACTCCGAGATATGATACCGCCGAGCTGATAATCGCCATTTCCGGAACGCGGGACTTAAGCTCTGCAATGCCGTTGAGCACACGGGCTACGCCCTCTAGCGGATGCTCCTGCGCCTCATATCCACCCATTGCAAACGGTCGGTTTACATGCGGATTGAAATACGGATTACCCATTGTTATATTCATAAGCCGCACTCCGTAATTATACAGTTCGCGGAACAACCATTCAGATTCCGTTACATCAAACGCGAGCCCGCCATCCTTTGATACGCCGAAGCCATACGGATATTCAAAGCCATCATATATATTGATTCTTGAGGATACGATAAAATCACTTTTGCAGCTTTCAATTGCGCCCTTTATGCTTTCACGGAGCAGACGGGTACGGTTCTCTAAGCTTCCGCCGTATCTGCCTGCGCGGTTATATGCAGAGAGAAGCTCGCAGTTTAAGTACCTGTGGCAGCACTTTATATCAACACCGTCGAAGCCTGCTTTTTCGGCAAAACGTGCGCCGAGGATGAGCTTTTCCTTTACCTCATCTATATATTCATCGGTTACTATTCTGTCAGTCGGTATGGGATTGTCCTTCTCAAAAATCGAGTTGTTGTATGCAATAAGCGCTTCCGGCTTTCCCTTCGGCTTTGAGTACCTTCCCGAATGCGTAACCTGCATGACGACAACCGGCTCAAAGCCGTTTTCGCGAAGTCCTGCTTCCTTGATATTTTCAAGCTGAGCCTTAAATGCATCGAGCGTTTTCTCGTTTATGTAAAGCTGGCGCGGGTTAGCTCTTCCCTCCTGCATAACGGCAGTGGCTTCATACCATATAAGTCCTGCACCGCCGCGCGCGAGGCGGTCGTATCTGCGCTTTGTGAGAGTATCGGGTCTTCCGTCGGGTGTAGAATCACATCCTTCCATAGCCTGGCATACAAGGCGGTTTTTTATCTCTTTCCCCTGTATCGTCAAGCTGCTTTTCAGAATTTCAGTGCTATCTGCAAACGGCAGATTTGTTCCAAGCTCGCGGTTCTGCTTCTCGAAATCCTCAAACGTCATATATACTTTTCTTTCCATGTAACTCACTCCTTACATTTACAGTTTATCATACGTATGAAATTTACGATATATAAATCGCGCAAAGTTTTATGTAAATCTTGCAAATTCCATTTTTTGTGATAAAATAAATAGTGGAGGAGATGAGCATATGAACTCAGCTATACATTCGGTTTATTTTTCCGACAAGAAAGAGACGACAAAAAAACATCACCACGACTGTCACCAGCTTCTTTTTATAGTCAAAGGAAGCGCTGAAATAGAAGCGAACAATGAAAAAGTAATTGCAATGCCGGGAAGCATTGCAATCTTCAACAGGTATGAAAAGCATTCGGTAAAAGCAGTTTCCAAAGAGTATGCGAGATTTGTTCTCACAATAAACCCACTCTCAAATTACAGTGAACATAAGGAATATGCCCTTCTTTTAAACCGTCCTTCCGGTTTTTGCAACATCATAGATGTATCGGGCAGAAAGCATAAAATCACGCAGTTATTCAGAGAAATAATTGAGGAAGCAGGTAATGAAGATGACTACAGCGAAGAAATGCAACATTCTCTTATAAATCAACTGCTGATAACCATTTGCCGTTCGTATCCCGCCAACTTTCTTTCTCTGCAAAGTCAGAAGTTTGATATGATATTCGAGATACAGAAAATGTTTGAATATAATTATAAATATCAGTATTCACTCAAAGAGCTGTCTGAAAAATATTCCGTAAGCCCTTCAACTCTTACACATACATTCAAGGAAGTTACAGGATATTCAGTATTTGAATACTTATATTCCTGCCGAATGGCATCGGCAAAGTATTTTCTTGCAAGCTCAGACCTTCCAATCGGTGCAATTGTTGAAAAGTGCGGTTTTTCCGACAACAGCAATTTTAGCCGCTCTTTTAAAAAATCATACGGCGTCAAGCCAACGGAATACAGAAAAAAGCAGAGCAATCACATTGAGGGATGAACTACCGGGGGATATTCACATCTAAATATCCCCCGGTAGTTTTTACATGCTAAGGTTCTTAAATACGTTTTATCCCTTCTCGTCTTACTCCGCCGTGTAGTCAAGTATACGTTTGATAAGGACTGCTACTTCTGCGCGTGTTGTATAGTCAGTTGGAGCGATTCGTCCGTTTTTACCGTTCACGAGTCCGTTTGTTATGAGGCAGTCAACCGCATCCTTTGCGTAGTCCGCGACGTCCGCATAGTCTGGATATTCGGGTGCGTCAATCGTTGCATCGGTGTCACCCAATTTGCCGAGCTTTTCGAGTGCACGATATACAATTACCATCATATCCTGACGCGTGATTGTATTTCTCGGTGCATACTTATTATCACCTATACCATTGACTATTCCTGTGTTGCGTGCGATTGCAAGCTCACTTGCAAAGTAGTCATTCTCTGCAACGTCTGCAAAATTCTCTGTAATCTCGCATTCAAGCTTGAATGCACGAACAAGGAGTATTGCAAAGTCTGCACGTGTGATATTCGCTGCAGGCGAGAAGGTGTTTGCGGTTGTTCCTTTTACTATTCCTTCATCGGCAAGCGCGTTGATTGCATCCGCTGCCCATGCGTGGTTACCAAGGTCGATGAAGCGAACATTTCCACCTGAAGTTTCATCTTCATTTCCTGTTGAAGGTGGTGTCGGAGTTGTTGTATTATCCTTATCGGGTACAGCCGGTGTCGTCGGAGTTGTTGTTTAT
>JAFQVE010000504.1 GCA_017408185.1 Oscillospiraceae bacterium
CGCTGCGGCTCCATATCTTCCTTACCGGGTTCGTGCTCGACAAGTCCGTCGTAAATCCTCACCTCACCAGAGTTGAAGTCAAACTCAAGAAGTCCCTTTTCCGTCATAACCTGAAAGTCGCCGCCCATGCGTGTACCCCGCGCTCCCCATGTTGCACCGTGGTATCCAATAGCACCGTTTTCAAACTTTAAGATAACCGCGCTTGTTCCCTCTTTGAGCATCCACGGCGTACCGACGTTTGTGCCGAAATGTGCACCCGAGACCGGATTTCCGCAGAACCACAAAAGAATGTCTATGTAGTGACAGCCGTGAGAGAAGAACTGGCCTCCGCCGAGACATGCCGAGGCACCCCAGTCAGTTTCTTCGAGAATGGTGAGCTGTTCCGTCCATATGGACATCTGCATTATCTTACCGAACTCGCCGCTGTCTACAAGCTCTTTGAGCTTTACTATGCCCTGCCAGTAGCGAACAGGATATGCGCACATAAGCGTGACATTCTCTTCCTCGCACACGGAAATGAGCTTTAAGCATTCCTCCTCGGTATTACAAAGCGGTTTTTCCATAAGAATATGCTTTTTATGTCTTGCAAAAAATATGCCGCACGAATAATGAAGGTGATGAGGAAGCACAACAAGAACAGCGTCAACATAATCCACCATTGTTGTATAATCGTCTGTTACATAAGGACTGTTGAGCACGGTTGCAACTTCCTCCGCCTGTTCCTTGATCACATCACAGACAGCGGTGATTTCGACATTGTCAAGAAGCGCAATTCCGGCAGCATGGTTCTTCATCATTCCGCCGCAGCCGATAAGGCCCAATCTGATTTTTTCCATTTTTACACCTTTTTTCTTTTTTATTACTTGACTTTATCCGTCTTTATGTAATATTATAAAATAAAAAGGTAAAAATGTATTTACACTATTTTGTATAACTACATCGACGGGAGGCGAAAAAGTGATAAAATATAATAACGCTCCGGTACCGGATTTTCTTACAATTAAGTCTTTTATTTCCGTTTTCCGCCATAAATATGAAGACCTTGTATACGAAGAATGCTACAACTCCGGCGAAGCACATGATTCCTGGGAGTTTATGTATCTTGAGAGCGGAGAGTGCACTCTGCTTGTAGACGGAAAACTGCACCTTCTCTCTCCCGGGCAGCTTATCGTATATGCTCCGTTTGCATATCACAGTATTTTAAACTCTTCGGATGCAGTTATTAATGTCATCGTCTTCTCCTGCACCTCAAATGCTCTTTCCCGTTTTTCAAACACCGCAACAAATCTGTCGGCAGCACAAGCTGCGGCGCTGCGTGAAATTATAGATTTGGGCGAAAAATGCTTTATCGTTCCTGTCGAAAAGCCAAATGAAAGAGGAACTCTTCTGCGTGAAAAAATACCGGACTTTGCTTTAGAAAGACTGGCAAGACTTGTGGAGCTCTTTCTCATCGATCTGTGCCACAAGAATTCACCCATTAACAGCACAAGCATAAGCCGCGAGAACGACCGGCTTGATGAAGAATTTGCAGCTCTTACAACATTTCTTTTTAACAATCTTCACAGGTCCTTATCCGCAGAAGAAATCAGCTCTGAGCTTTCAATCAGCGTTTCAAAGCTCTCAAAGCTATGTAAGGCACAGTGCGGTTGCGGTCCGATAGACTATTTTCTCTCTCTTAAAATAGGCGCGGCGAAAAGAATGATAAGCGAAAAGCGCTTA
>JAFQVE010000505.1 GCA_017408185.1 Oscillospiraceae bacterium
CGATTCATAAAGAAATGTCGGATGGACGCACGCTCCGTTTCCGATTTGCATACGCCACGGAAGAGTTGTCACACCGCCAAACGCCTCGGCGTTGACGAAATTCCCCCAGCGACCTATTGCCTGCCCTATCATAAGTCCCAGCGCGCCAATATCGAGAAAACGCACGATACTCATTTTCTTATACCGACAATAAATATACGCACCGATTATTGCACCGATTATTGCACCGTAAATCGCTATACCGCCTTCCCATATATACAAAACACTGATGAGATTATCGCGGTATTTATCAAACTCAAAGATGACATAATATGCTCTTGCCGAGACAATCGCAAGCGGTACTGCCACGGTAAGCATCCCGCTGATGTTATCCTCAGATAGCTTAAACTCACGGCTGCGATGAAAGCCGTAAAATACAGCAAGCAAAAATCCGGACGCAATTATTATTGCATACCAATATATAGGACGCCCGAAGACCTCAAATGCAATACGGTTAAGTGTAAATTCCAATCCAAGTCCCGGAAAAGCAATGTGGTTATTCATGTGCCACCTACTTTCCGCTGACAACAGAAAGAGAAATTCTGTCTTCTTTGAACATCTTGCCGATAAAAGCCGAAACTTCGGCTGCTGAAATCTCATTCATCACATCTATTGTGTCAAGATAATCATATCCGGCAAATGTTGCCTCAACCTGTTCGTGGCAAAGAGATTTCACCCTGTCAAGAGAGCGAAGTGAAGCACCTAAGTTCGCCTTCTTTATTCTGTTGAAATAGCTGTAATCGATATCAGTCGCAAGAGACTGCGCTGCCGCAACAGCTTCATCGAGAACTTTTTGCGGATTTCTGCTTTCGCCTGAAATCATCATAGCGATGCTTCCTGGCAAAACCATTGCTTCTGCATCAAACTCAGCACCAATATCTCCGTTGCCGTAAAGCTTTGCATAAAGACGCGAGGATGGTCCTGCAAGAACATCTGCCGCAAGCTCTGCAACAAGACGGTTTCTCATTCCATCTTCTCCGTTAGTACGAAGCATACATTTTGCACCTATACCGAAAAGAGGAATCGCAGTTTCCATACTTTCTTCGACAAACGCTCTTGCAACGTGTGCCGGTTCACAGCCATAATCTCGCGCCGGAAGCACTATTCTTTCGCGGGAAAGCATAGATTCTGCCGTAGCGATAATTTTTTCAGCAGAAACATCTCCTGCAACGCAAAGTGTCATATTCGACGGGACATAGAATGTATTATAGCACTTAAACAGCGTTTCCCGTGTTATTTCCCCGATACTTTCTACCGTTCCGATTATAGAATCCTTTGCCGGATGCACGGAATACAGCGACGACATAAGATTTTCATATACCTTCCAACCGGGGCGGTCGTTTACCATACTGATTTCCTGACCGATTATTCCCTGCTCTTTGGCAACATTCTCAACCGTGAAATACGGCGAGGTTACAAAATCAAGAAGGATCTCAAGGTTGTGCATAAACTTTTCTGTTCCCGAAAAGTGATATGCAGTCATTGTTTTGCTTGTAAACGCATTCGGTGACGCCCCGGTTTTTGCAAAAGTCTGCAAGGCGTTCCCCCCATCCGGCTGTTCGAAGACCTTATGCTCGAGAAAATGTGCTACACCGAGCGGCGATGTGTATTCTTCATTTCCGGATGTAAATGTAATATCAACAGAACCGTAGTTCACTGCAAGCATTGCATAAGCTCTGCGAAAACCGGGCTTCGGGAATACACATATTTTCAGACCGTTACCGCAGGTATGCGATATCATTTTCTGATTACAGCTCAGGTAAAAGTTTTCTTTCATTTTCTGTTCCCTCCATTCCGGTAAGAAGATACGTCACCGACGGCACAAGTCCTTTTGCAACTTCCACTATTCTTTGTCCATCGGCATTTTTTATCGCTGACGCAACCTCGCGAGGTGTACGTTCATCACCAAGAAGCGACGAGCGAAGCCAGAATGCTTCCATGGCATAAACGGAATCCTCGGTTGTGAGAAGATCATCGATCATTGCTTTTTTTGCATTGGTTATCTCTTCTTCCGATATATCTCCATCTATGCAGCTCTTAAACTCGCGGAGAATTGCCTTTTCTGCCTTTGAAGCATTCTTCGGGTCAATGCCTGCGTACATATATATAACCTTCTTGAACGAATCAAACATTGCGCCCGTGGAATAACAGAGTGATTCTTTTTCACGGACATTATTGAATAACTTAGATGAAGTTCCTCCGCCTAAGACAGATGCAAGGAGCTTTGAAAGATAAATATCTTTCTCGTTTGTATACATACTTATAATAAGGCTTGCTTGCGCAATATCCATACGCTCGCACACGCGCTTTTCTGCTTCATACTCCGGAGGGTTCGATGAAAACTTCGTCACCTTATCACGCATACCGGATTTAAAAACTGACAGAACCGCGCGCTCAACCTCATTATACGTATAATTACCGCAAAAGAAAATCTCACACGGGAAGGACGAAATCATTTTCTTATAAAATTTAAAGAGCGATTTATTATCAATGCATTCTGCTGCATCCTCCGTACCGAGCTCATTGACGGCATACGGAGAAGTGCCGAAAATGCACTCGTTTGTGCGGCGGAGCGCATATGACATTTTGTTGTTTATTTCAGACTTTATTCCGTCGATAAGATTAACTCTCTCTCCGTCGGTATATTCATCAAGGAACATACCGTTGCGGGTTTTCGGGTCGAGAAGAATCTCACCAAGAAGTTTCATCGCGCCGGTAAGCACTTTCTCTTCCATATCAACGAAATCGCATATAAATCCCGCAGACGAAATATCACCGTATTTGCGCGAAACGGGTTCTATACGCGTACCGTACATATCATCGAGAGCCGCCGCAAGCGATTCCATATCCGGATGCTTTGTTGTCCCTCTCCTCAGGATACGTGGGATAAGCGCCATTGATGTTGCAATTTCATCACTTGAACGGGAAAGAAACTGAACGGAAATACAATTTGTTTCAAAGCGCCCGCTTTCGATAACGCGCAGTTTCATTCCCGGCATTATTTCCTTATAAGTCATATTCACAGTTTTTCAACCTCCTTTGAAGATGACTTTCTTTAAAATATATTATACACAATTTTCCATCGCATTACAACAGTAAAAATTAAAACAAATGTTAAATTTATACTATATGTTGATATTTTTCTTGACAAAAGGCATACTTTGTGGTACAATACTGTATTGTAAAGCGCATTAACTTTACAAAGGAGGATGAGGTATGAGAAACGTCTCTCTTGAACTTACAATTTTATTTGATTTTTACGGGGATATTCTTACGGAAAAGCAGCGTGAGCTTTTTGACCTTTATTACAACGAAGATTTATCTCTCGCAGAAATCGCAGAACACCTCGGAATCACCCGTCAGGGTGTGCGTGACAGCATCGTCCGCTCCGAAGAAATTCTCCGCAACTTTGAGGAAAAGCTCGGTCTTGCCGAAAAATACGGCAGACTTTCGGACAACGTTAAGAAGATAACCGAAGCCGCTGAGCGTATTATGGCTATAAACGACACAAACTACAGAAACATAGAGCTTGATGCCTGCGCTATGGATATCCGCACGCTGGCAAAAGCTCTGGATGATTGATTTTTTTATTTCAGGAGGCAGTAAATGGCTTTTGAAAGTCTTACCGACAAGCTTTCCGCAGCATTCAAAAAGCTCCGTTCAAAAGGACGTCTTACCGAACGCGATATTAAAGAATCCATGCGGGAAATCAAGCTTGCTTTGCTCGAAGCAGATGTCAATTTCAAGGTCGTTCGCGACTTTGTTGCAAAGGTTTCCGAGCGTGCTGTCGGAACAGAAGTTCTTGAAGGACTTAACCCCGCACAGCAGATTGTAAAAATAGTTAACGAAGAAATCTGTGCTCTTATGGGCAGTGAAGGCGAAAAGCTGAACATCTCCCCTAAACCACCGACGGTTGTTATGTTTGTCGGTCTTCAGGGCGCAGGTAAAACAACAAACATTGCAAAGCTTGCATCGCATCTTAAAAAGACTGCATCAAAGCGCCCGCTTCTCGTTGCCTGTGACATATACCGTCCTGCCGCGATAAAGCAGCTTGAGGTGCTTGGCTCTCAGCTTGATATTCCGGTATTTAAGGCCGAGGGGAAAAAGCCTGTAGAGATTGCACGTCTTGCGATCGAGCATGCAAACAAGCACGGAAACGACATTGTTTTCCTTGATACGGCGGGTCGTCTTCACATTGACGAAGAGCTTATGAATGAGCTTAAAGCCATAAAAGCCGAGGTCTCCCCTACGGAAATTATGCTTGTTATAGATGCAATGAGCGGTCAGGATGCCGTAAGCACAGCTTCCGCTTTTGACGAAGCACTCGGCATTGACAGCGTTTTTCTCACAAAGCTTGACGGCGATGCTCGCGGCGGTGCCGCACTTTCTGTCCGCGCTGTTACCGGCAAACCGATAAAGTTTGTAGGTGTTGGCGAAAAGCTTGACGGAATTGAACAGTTCCACCCCGACAGAATCGCTTCGCGTATTCTCGGTATGGGCGACGTTCTTTCTCTTATAGAAAAAGCCGAACAGGCTTTTGACGAAAAACAAGCGATCGAGCTTGAAAAGAAAATCCGCGAAAATTCATTTACTCTTACGGATTTCCGTGAGCAGATGAAGCAGATGCAGAGCATGGGTTCAATGACTGACCTTATCAAGATGATACCCGGGATAGACCACAAAGCGCTTTCAGGCGTAAAGATAGATGAGCGCGCGCTTTTACGCACAGATGCCATTATCTCTTCTATGACACCGTATGAACGTGATAACCCAAACCAGATAAACTTCAGCCGCAAAAAGCGCATTGCTGCAGGAAGCGGCGTGAGCGTTGAAGAAGTGAACAGGCTTTTAAAGCAGTTTGAAGCTTCCCGCAAGATGATGAAGCAGATGACGAGCGGTGCTATGGGCAAGCAGATGTCACGCAAAATGCGCCGCGCTCAAAAAGGTGGAGGGCGCGGATTTCCGTTCGGATTTTAATTTATCGTAAGCAAACAAATTTATCATATATTTGCTTTTTATAAAATTTTCGGAGGTGAAAACTAATGGTAAAGATCAGACTTCGCAGAATCGGTGCAAAGAAAGCTCCGTTCTACCGTGTTGTTGTTGCTGATTCAAGATTCCCGCGCGACGGCAGATTTATTGAAGAAATCGGAACATACAACCCGCTTACAGAACCGGCTGAAATCAAGATTGATACAGACCGCGCTCTTGAGTGGATGAAGAATGGCGCACAGCCGACAGACACTGTGAAAGCACTCTTAAAGAAAACTGGCGCAATTCAGTAAATTGCCACCGGTGAAACCGGAGAAAAGGTGACAACCTATGAAAGACCTTTTAACGTACATTGCAAAAAGCCTTGTTGAAAACCCGGATGCCGTGAGCGTAACAGAAGTAGAAAAAGAGGACGGACTTGTTCTTGAGCTTCGTGTTGCTCCCGACGATATGGGGAAAGTTATCGGCAAGCACGGCCGCATTGCGAAGGAAATTCGCACTGTTGTTAAATCCGCCGCACTTCGCGATAATATCAAGGTATCGGTCGATATTTTAGACTGATTTTAAATCACGGGGCTGTCCGCATGTTGTGACAGCCCCGAATTTATAAGCAAACTATTCTTAATTTCAGGATGGGGATAATATGGAATTCATTGAAGCCGGAAAAATCGTCAACACGCACAGCGTATACGGTGAGCTCAAAATCCAGCCATGGAGCGATACCGATGATTTTCTCTGTGATTTTGACGTTGTATATATAGACGGAAAGCCGTTTGAGGTTGAACGCGCAAGAGTTCACAAGACCTGTGTTCTCTTAAAGCTTGCAGGAATTAACAACATTAATGAAGCACAAAAATACAGAAACAAATGTGTTTGTGTCGATCGAGATGAAGTTGACCTCGATGACGGTGCGTATTTTATTGCAGACTTAGAAGGTCTTACCGTAATCGATGCAGACGGACAAACTCTTGGAAAGATACGGGAGGTTTTAACACTTCCCTCTCACGATGTTTACGTCATCCGTGGAAAAGATGAATATATGATTCCTGCCGTAGAGGAATTTATCCGTGAGGTAGATATTGAGGCGGGAGTTATGTATGTGAGCACAATTCCCGGAATGAAAACGGAAAAAGGCGGTGCAAGTGATGCGAATTGACATAATGACACTTTTCCCTGATGCCTGTGATGCGATGATGAGTGAAAGCATTATAGGACGCGCACGCCGCGACGGAAAGCTTGAAATTGGATATTATCAAATCCGCGATTATACCAAAAACAAGCAGAAGCAGGTGGATGATTATCCCTATGGCGGCGGAATGGGTATGGTTATGTTTGCTGATGCATTATATAACTGCTGGGCAGAGATAAAGAAAAACAGCCCGGAAGCGCACACAATCTATATGTCGCCGCAAGGTTCTGTTTTCAATCAGGAAAAGGCAAAAACACTTTCAAGTGATTATTCTCATATAATTCTCGTTTGCGGCCATTATGAAGGTATAGACGAACGTTTCATTGAAGAATGCGTTGATGAAGAACTGTCGATAGGAGACTTTGTTCTCACCGGCGGAGAAATTCCGGCAATGGCGGTTACTGATGCTATCGCAAGAATGCTTCCGGGTGTTCTTTCAGACGAAGAATGCTTTTCCGAGGAAAGCCATTTTGCAGGACTTCTGGAATATCCGCAATACACGCGCCCGGCAAAATGGCACGAGCGCGAAGTTCCGGAGGTGCTTCTTTCCGGGCATCATGCAAACATTAAAAAATGGCGACGCGAACAGTCCATTATCCGTACATATCAAAAACGTCCGGATATGCTTGAAACTGCACCACTTACAGCTAAAGAAAAACTGTTTGTAGAAAAGCTCAAATCCGGTGAGGCGCTTTAATACCACAAAGTGCGATATATGCAGTAAAGATAACAAGCGACGGATTTAACGCACCACGAAGCGCGAGAAACACACACAGCCCTAAAAGGATTCCGATTGATACAATCGCAAGGATATAACTCATAGTGTATGCCACTCTTACCGGAAGATACTGCAGCATTACACCGAGAAGAATCCTGCCACCGTCAAGCGGGTAAACCGGAATGAGATTTATGGCAGTTATCAGAATATTTATCCCTATAAAATAATCAAAAATTGCTGTATTCAGTATTTTTGCCACTGCAAACCCCAAGCTTGCCGTTATTAGTCCGGCAAGTGGTCCTGCGGTGGCGATTATTGTTTCTTTTTTGTATGGCATACATGAAAGCTCCGGAACATTTACTCGTATCCCGAAAGCGCGTATATCAACAACGTCGATACTGGCACCACACAAAAGTATTGCGGCAACATGCGAAAGCTCATGAATAATAACAGCAAAAAAAGTGGGTATAAAAACGTTTCCGGCATCAATGGCATACATTGTTGCAACAAGCAGAACAAAAGGTACACTTACCCTGATTTTTATGTTTTTTATCATACAGTTTCAGGGGAAACATACAAAGCCGGGTCAAGGCGTGTTGTTCCCTTTCTTACTTCAAAATGAAGATGTGGTCCGGTTGACATTCCGGTACTTCCAACTTCGGCGACCTTCTGCCCTAACTTTACCCTCTGCCCTTTTTTTACAGAAAGGCGAGAATTATGTCCGTAAAAGCTGCGTATCCCGTTTTTATGTTCAATAAGAAGGTAGTTGCCATATGTCTTATTTTTACCCGCTTCTATCACCGTTCCGTCAGCAAATGCAGAAATTGCAGTGCCGCTTTTTGCAGCGATATCAAGTCCTGTATGAAAGCTTGCATCCTCAATTATCGGATGATCGCGATATCCGTACCTTGACGTTATAATGCCGTAAAGAGGAGATTTATACTTAAAACTGAGCTCAACTTTTTCGTAACTGCAATAAGATGGTGGGGGGATTTTGAACGGTTCGGCCTTTGTGTCATCCAGAAGCTCTTCCTCGCTCATTTGAAAGCTGAGTGTTTCCACACTCAGCTTTTTTGCTTCGTCCTCTGCCCTTTTTCGTTCTTCTGTGATTTCCAGCTCAAACTCCTCGTTTTTATCCCCTATGTAATAATCCTCATTAAAAACAGGTTCAGTGACCGTTTCCCCGCTTGGTTTTTCGTCGCTCGTCCTGAAAACTTCGGTGATTTTTTCGTCAACATCCGTTACACGGCTTATCACCTCAACCGCCTCACTGAGTTTAAGTTCACTGCTTACCTTTTCAGAAAGCTTTACTACTATCGGAGCATTTGTATACTTGAGCACAACTGCCGCACAGATTATCATAAAACAAATAAAAAGGCGAAAATATACAAATTTACTTTTCTTTTGTTTTTTTTGAGTTCTGTTGTAACGCTTTGGCATACAAAATCACCTCAGTATTAAACATATGAAAAAATCAGCCGCACAATAACAAAGCCGAGCGACTGATTAAAAATTTATACAAGCTTAAATAACACATTCATTTGCTGCTTTTTCAAATTCCTCGCGCGTGAATATCATATTAACAGCAGCAAGAAAGGCGTTTGCCGACATATCTTTCGGAAGGTCAAGTTTTTTGGCAATAGCTTCTCTTTTTTCCGCACTCTTTTCCCCTCCGGAAAGTCCCATAGCATACATATCCTGCTTTGTGATGCCAGCGCTGTGTCTTTCAGGCTCATCTGTAAAGGTTGCTCCGGCGCGCCTGAGTGCATTTATTATCACATCCGGAGTCATACCCTCAACCCCCAAAAAACCTGCTTTTGAAGCTGAACTTTTGCGGCGTTCCTTTCCTTCTATTTCCGGTATATATGCGTGCTTTACCCTTCCACGAGCAAAGCTTGCTATATGATTGCGAATAACAAGACCGGCGCCATCACTGTCCGTCAGCACAATTATGCCGTTTTTCTCAGCAAGGCGTTCAATAAGCCTGCGTTTTTCTTTGTTGTTGAAAATCCCGAATCCCGATGTTTCAATAATATGGGCATCCACACACTGAGAAAGCGTATTTACATCATAACGCCCCTCTACGATAATTGTTTCCAGAACGCACTTCATCACATTATTCCTCAGCTGCTATCGACGCAATAAGCGTAGACAGAACTTCCCATCCTGCACCAAATTTGAGCTTTTCGTCTGCGCGAGTAGTAAGTTCAATTGAACGGCGCAGATGCACTTTACTCATCGCACGCGCTGCATTCAGAGCAAGACGAGCGGGATAGTCACTTCTCATATCAAACAGCTCCATCACCTCTTTTTTACCCCCTCCGCGCTCTATAATAAGCTTTGCGGCATAAAGGCGACGGAATTGCTGTGCGATAAGCGCAAGCACCGGAATGGGTTTCTCGTTCTGTGCCTCAAGATCTCCAAGAACAGAAAGAGCCTCTCCGTATTTTTTCTCTGCCACGGCATTAGCGGCATCGAATACCGCTGATGTCACATTGCGTGATGCAATACTTTCTATGTCGGCACGCGAAATTTCTTTTTTCTTTGCATATGCCGATACCTTCTCAATCTCAGG
The DNA here is from genome assembly GCA_017408185.1 of Oscillospiraceae bacterium. Next base: position 9,514 of record JAFQVE010000505.1, read on the forward strand.
AATAAGCTGTTGCATAATCTCTCCGCAGTAGTACATCATAAAATCTGCAGTGTCAGAGCTAACATCCTTACCGTTTGCAAGAAATCTGCGCTTTATCCATGAAATTAAGTCAGTACGCGACTGCTTTTTAAAATCTACTGCATAGCCGTATTTTTCAAAGACCTTATACAATTTTCTTCTTTTATCAGGCTTATACTCAATATTTGAATATACAAAAACCAGTACACAATGCTCGGGCATATCAGAAAAAAGCTTTTCTGCCTTTTCGGAAAAATCCGCGTTTGCAGATATGACATCAAAATCACGCACAATTACAAGGCGGCGGTCACTCATTGCAGGATAGCTTTCCACCACATCTGCAAGCTCATTAAACTCCGGTTCTTTGTTTATAACCGTAAGGTTAAATTCCGGCATCATGTCTCCGACAACTTTCTTTTGAAGCTCAGAAAGATAATATTCAAGAAGATACACTTCTTCTCCGTAAAAAATATACAAAGAAGAAAAGTCTTCCGATTTCAGCTTTTGCTTAAATTCTTCCAATTTCATATTCATTCTGCTTCCGTCTCCTTTTCTCTCGAATAGAAAGTCAACGTTCCTTCCGTATCGGTTCTTCTTACCTCGGAGCCAATATTACGAAGTCTCTTCATCGCTTGTGAGGAAGGATGTCCGTAAGAGTTCCCCTCACCTACGGAAATAACAGACAGTTCAGGGAGCGCGCGGTTCAGAAGTGCCTGCGAGCTTGATGTTTTTGAGCCGTGGTGTCCCACAATGTATCCCTCACAGTCAGGAATACGATCGAGAACAAGCCTCTCATTTGACGTTGCAATATCCCCCGTTATGAGAAGTTCATACTCTTCGTCGCACACAAGAACGACAAGACCGTTCTCATTCTCGTCACTTCCACCTGGAAGCGTAAGAAGTTTTATTTCCATTCCTTCAAGTTCTATTGTTGTATCCTCATCTACAAACACACTGTCACACTCTTCGCCAGCAATGTCAGCGATATCCATAAACGTTGCATTTTCTCTGTCGGTTGCAGGCATATACACTGCTTTTGTACTAACAGATTTCATAAGATATTCTGCTCCGTTTGCGTGATCAGCGTGCGCGTGAGTGAGGACAAGTGCATCAATATCAGAAACACCGAGACTGAAAAGGTGTGCTATTGCAATACGGTCTGCAGGAGAATCACCGCCGCAATCTATAACGGCACAAGAATCTCCGGATGTTGCAATAATACACTGCCCCTGCCCTACATCAAGAACATCAAAGCGGATCCCTTCGTTATGCATCATATGAGATTTTTCAGCATTTAACACTGCGAAAGAACAGACAAAAGCAATAAAAACAGATATCAGAGAAAACGGAATACGGAGCTTGCTTTTCCCTGTTAAAATCGAGTAAACAACTACAAAACAGATAAAACATATCATAAAGAGAACAACCGGCTCACCTGTAAAAATCTCAGACACAGGAAGTGATGCCAACGTATTTACAATACTCATAATAATTCCCACCAAAAAATCTATAATATATGCTCCTGCCTTCGCCACGGCCGGAAACAGAAACCCAATCAATGTATTCACAAAACCCAGTGAAAACACAACAGATATGAAAAAGTTCAGAATTATATTCGCGAGCGGGCCAACGACAGAAACTGTTCCAAATAAATATGCTGTAAGCGGAGCAGTGAAAACAGTTGCAGAAACAGATACCGCCGCAACAGATACCATTCCCACAGTCAGCTTTCTCAAATAGCTCTTTTTATGCACTGTTAAACATTCAAAAAGCTCTCGAAGCTTTGGGTATAGCACTATTATACCAAGCGTTGCCGCAAATGACAACAGAAAAGCAGAATCGGTTACACAATAAGGATTCAGCACACATAACAAAAACGCAGAAAAGGACAGCGCAGTAATCTGGTCATACTCTCTCTTTCCGAAATCAGAGAAAACAACAAACATCTGCATAATAAATGCACGAAGCGCAGATTGCGGCGCCCCAACCATAAGCACGAAAAGAAAAACAAGCGGTTGTACAGCAAGCTTTATGTATTTGTTTTTTGAAAAATATAAAAACAACCCAAGTATGAAAGAAATGTGAAGTCCGGAAACTGAAATTGCATGAGACATTCCGGTTACAGACAGATTGTTGCGAAAATCTTCCGAAAGGCCACTCCTGTCTCCCATAATAAGCGAGTTCACAAGCGGAGAAGAACGCTCGTTGTAAATATCCCCAATCTTATCTTTAAAATATTTGGCAAGAAACTGAGGAACATACCGGAGCTTTATTCCTGCGCTGTCTGACAGAATAACCACGTTTTCTGCAAACATGACGGTGTCCGTATATCTTGATTTGTAATACGTCTTTTCTGCGAAATACCGAGTGTTTTCGAGCTCGTACAATTTTGCTTGCATATGCACAGTATCGCCTGGAGAAAGACTATCCGGAACGAAATCGGAATATACAAGAGCCTTTATTTTCTTTCCGTTATAATCGATTCGTGCGTCGAACGAATATTTACCGGAATCTGTATTACCCGGATATGATGCAACCTCTGCTGTAATCTCCGATTTTGCGAAGAAGCTTCTCGGAAGAGCGTCCTCTGCGATAAAATAACACAGATACATAAACGAAAGCGCAGCCGCAATGAGCACAAGTGAAGCACTGAATCTGTTTTCTGTCATACAGAGAAAGGTAACCACCGGCAAAAGAAACAGCATCCACATACACAAAAAAGCGAGAGCTGTATTGCTAAGGAACCAAACAGCCGCAGTTGCGACAAATGATGTACAAAACCAAAAGAGATACCTTTTTCCCAAACCACTCACAACCCGAATTAAAAATACAGGTGACAAGCCGCAATATATATTGAAGCCTGTCACCCTTATTTTCTGCTATAAAATACAGTTAGATCTTATCGTTGCTTCCGAGAACATTGACGATCTTGTGTTTTACGAGCTCTTTGATATTTGCTCTTGCCGGAGAAAGGTACTGACGCGGATCAAAGTGCTCCGGATGCTCTGCAAAATACTTGCGAACTGTGCCTGTCATTGCAAGACGAAGGTCAGAGTCGATATTGATCTTACATACAGCCATACGTGCAGCCTGACGAAGCATATCTTCAGGAACACCCTGTGCTCCCGGCATATTACCGCCGTTCGCATTGATCATCTCAACATATTCCGGAATAACGGAAGATGCACCATGGAGAACGATCGGGAAATTCGGGAGGCGCTTTGAAACCTCTTCGAGAATATCGAAGCGGAGGCGTGGCTCACCCTTGAACTTGAATGCACCGTGACTTGTGCCGATAGCAATGGCGAGAGAGTCAACACCTGTACGTGTAACAAACTCTTCAACCTCTGCCGGATTTGTGAACTGAGCATCCTCATCGGATACGTTTACATCATCCTCAATACCGGCAAGCTTTCCAAGCTCACCTTCTACTACAACGCCGTGAGCGTGAGCATAGTCAACAACCTTCTTTGTGAGCTCAATATTTTCCTCAAAAGAATACTTGGAGCCGTCGATCATAACGGAAGTGAATCCGCCGTCGATGCAGGATTTACAGATATCAAAGCTGTCACCATGGTCAAGGTGAACGCAGATCGGAAGATCTGTGTCCTCAATAGCAGCTTCGATGAGCTTCATGAGGTATACGTGCTTTGCATACTTTCTCGCACCTGCGGAAACCTGGAGAATAAGAGGCGAGTTAACCTCTTTTGCTGCCTCAGTGATACCCTGGACAATCTCCATGTTGTTTACATTGAAGGCGCCGATAGCATAACCGCCCTCATATGCTTTTTTGAACATTTCTGTTGAAGTTACAAGTGGCATAATTACATCTCCTTAAATTTTTTACCTATGTTAGTTTACCACATTTTTCAAGAAAATCAAGAGGAAATTGCGATTTTTTTAACATTATCGCCAAAAGTTTTTAATTTATGCGTTTTTCAACCGCTATAACATCTTCCATTTTTGAGAAATTCAGCATTGCAAAGTAGCGTGAAACGCCGCTTCCGCCCTGCTCCACATATAGCATACGGACAATATGACGCATTGCAAGCTGCGCAGAAAGATAATCAAGCGTTTTTTGTGCATATACATGTCCGGCATCATTATTTTGATAGCATATCTCACAAAGAACAAAATCCAGCCCGCCGTCATCACGGTTTTTAGTATTCCCCATCACAAAGCCGCACGGAAGCCCATTATTGTCCATAGTAATAAAACCTGTAAAGCCGATGGACTTAGCAATAGCAAAAAGACGCGCGTATGCAGATGAATATGTCCACTTACCGTTCCACGGTTCGGCATTTGCTATACCGACAAACATTGTTGCAGCATTTTTTACATTATCGAGATTTATCGGAATAAAACGCACGTCTTTCACC
>JAFQVE010000506.1 GCA_017408185.1 Oscillospiraceae bacterium
AAGACAAGGCTACAAGGTTATGGTGGTTTAGCAAATTCTTTTCGCATATCTTTTTTCAGTCATCAACCGATGGCTTATTTGCTATGCAGAATTTTATTTTAAATTACTCTCTGCTAAAAGACATTAGGTTTCAGACTTTACCTCCGTTTGTTTATTTGCAAAGTTGAGTATCCTATTAATCAATACCGCAACTTCTGCTCGGGTTGTGTAATCCTTTGGAGCAAGCATATTGTTTTTTCCGTTAACTAATCCGCTCGCAACCAATGCCTTTACTGCTTCTTTTGCGTAATCAGAAACTTCTGAATAGTCAGAATATGCAATGTCACCACTTTCTAACTCTATTCCCAATTTTAGAAGTGCACGATATACGATTACCATTATATCCTGACGGGTTATTGTATTTCTCGGTGCGTACTTGTTATCACCAACACCGCCAACAATACCATTATTTCTTGCAATCGCAAGTTCCGTAGCAAAATAGTCATCTGCTGTAACGTCTGCAAAGTTCTCGGTATTATCGGACTCAAGCTCGAATGCACGTACAAGAAGCAGTGCAAAATCCGCACGTGTGATATTACTTTTCGGTGAAAATGTAGAGTCAGATGTACCTTTAATGATGCCTGCATCTGCAAGCTCGTTTATAGCGTCAGACGCCCAGACATGGTTACCAAGGTCGGTGAAGCGAATATCTGATGCATCGTCTCCGGATGGAGTTGGTTCTGTGACCGTATGATCCGGTTTATCGATGGTATTTTCCCCCTCTGCATCTGGTGCAGGTGCGGCACCACCGCCGCCACCACCTCCGCCGGATGTAGAGGTGTTTTCGGAATCAGTACTACTCTGATTTGCATCCGTAGTTTCCTGTCCCGAGGCCCCTGTTGTTGAACCGTAAACTGTTATATTGAAGTGAATTGTATCTTCTCGCCCGTCAGCATCACGAACAGTAACGGCAAAGTGATTTTCGCCTACCTGACTTGCCGTTGGCTTCCACGTCAATAGTCCGGTATCGGAATTGATACTTGCACCTCTTGGCAGTGTTGTTCCTACATATTCAATACTCATTCCCGGAATCGGACTTCCTGCATTGAGGTTCACAGATATCGTACTTCCTGCTGACACAGATAAGTTTTCATTCACTTCTTCTATAGTGGGCGCTTTATCATCAACAAACGACGTTGGTATGCTGAATTTTTGCTGCTCGCTTATGTTATATACATATCCGACATCAGTGTTCATTATATCCTGATGTCCTTTTATGAGCGACGTCATTCCAATATCAAGACGAACATTTCCGTTTTCAAGAGGAGTTGCTCCCTTAATAGCGTATACTGCATTCTGAGGTCCTCCGTTATTTATGTAGATATGTCTGCCAACGATATCAGAAAGGTCATTGCAATTTACACTGACATCAATGTAATTGTTCGTTGTAAGTGTTCTGTCAAAGCCTTTAACCTCACCCGTATATGCTGCCGGCTTTGTTGTTGATTCACCTATAACATTACCGTCATTTATGTATCTGTAAATAACCTTGCCGCTTGCGTTGAGACTATATACACCCACAAAACCTCTGAAATCAAACACTTTATTTCCATTGTCACTCACTGTATACGTTATAGAATTATTGGTAGCATAAACAACATAATCCACTCTTCCATTAGTGTGAATAACCTTAACTGCACGAGCAACATCTCCGGCTTTTTCACTTTCTTCAGTTGTAATGTCTACTGGAACAGTTTCTTTAATATACGGTTCTCCCTTGTAAGGCTCATAAACCGTTGTAAAGAGTGAGTCAAGCTCTTCGCCCTCTCTTTGTGTGAGCACAAACTCAAGAGTTTCGGGAAGGAATCTGTTCGCACGCTTAACAGGTACGTTTCCGCCGACGACTGCGACCTCATCCGGAGTGAAGTTATTAAGCTGAGTGAGGCGCAGATGTAAGTTTTTACTGTCTGCAACAGAGTTTCGGTAATCCGTAATTTCAAAATCAACAGTAAAATTAGTTTCCGGAGAATTATCGCGTCGAACGTTTTTCATCCACGTATATCCGCGCGGATACTTTGTTTCATAAACCCATGTCGGTTGTGTCCACGGATCCTCGCCGTATTCGGTATCAACACCTGCATATGTGCCTATGTAGTTTCCGTTTTCATCGACCTGTGCACCTGTTACATAATTGCCATTCTCATCTCGGACTGTCGTAAAATCAAGTCCCGATACAGGAACAGCTCTTTCCGACTGCGCATGGAAACTGAACGTATGCTTATCTCCACCCTTAACTCGGAAGAAGTCTACGCCGTAAGAAACATCATCGTTGGCCTCTACCATAACAAGAGTTCTTCTGTATTCTTCTGTCTGCGAATATGCATTTGCCGCATCAACATCCATAATCTTGACCCTGCCCGCATCATCGAAATGAAGAGGTTTACCGACTATGGTCGCAGACTCTGTCTGGCTCTTATCGTCGACAACAACCGTATTGTGGGAAATCGTTGCAGCTACCCACTGAAGTCTGTTGGGATCCGCTCCGGTATTTGGCGGATATGCCATTTCAGGTGCAAGGTTTAGTCCGAATGCCTGAACTCCGAGATTAAGCGTGTCCGGATGACCGTGTCCTCCGTTGATTCCGTAATAAATCCAAAAGTCCTGCTGATTATTTTTTGCTGTAGACGAGCTTGCCGAAGTGTAATTCTTCCCATCGCGAAGAATTGAGAAACCGTAACCTGTCATCATTTCGCTTATAGGCTCGGGATTTTCATCAATAAGAGCAAGAATATCATCTTCCATCTGCTCGGGATTTTCATCAAATATTCCGTAGTTCAGGCCTTCTGCCGTAAATCCGTTTAATGTATAAATATACTGAGCAATCCGCTTTGCCATCTTAGGGTCATCTTTAAACTGTTTAAAATGCGGAGCATAGACATCAATTCCCAAGACAAATTCAGTATCTGCAACTGAACCCGAATCGCCAATCTGAACGTGATGAGAATTCACACTGACAATAGGCAAAAATGCCATAAACATCTGACGAAACTTTGCATTGTTGTAGAGATTATATTCATCCTTATAGTTGGCCAGATATTCCGCAACCTTTGAAAGCCCGCTTATTTGTGTTCTGTTATAGTTAGGACCGGCTTCATGTCCCATACCGTCACGGTCGATAACATCTATAAGCTGTGTTGCAATATTGCCGCCGTTTATGGAATTGTTGGCTCCTTTAATTCCTGTCTGATATGTCCACTTTACTATTTCTTCAGTATCCGGCTCCTTGTCAAGGACTATTGCTGCAGCGGCAAGAATTTGCTGAACCTGACCGAAGTTTCCGTCCAGAGTTCCTTCCTTTACACTCTCAAACGACTCATAAAGAATACCGTTTTCCCAGTTCTCCCAAATTTTTTGTGAGCTTGTTTTATCGTTTTCAAGATTATACTTCTTTGCCTTTTCTGAGAGGAAATTTATTACCGTAGTGTCTGTAATCATTGGATAGAATGCATCTGCGTGAAGAACATTGTTCCATGCAAATCCACAGTCATTTATCATTCCCTGAATCTTTCCGTAAATCGTACCGCCGTCAGTATTAAAGAACACACGCTCTCCATTGACATTGAAGTTTTTGAAATCATAGCTCGGCCAGACATCTGCCATTCTGTCGAGGAGAATAGCTCCGGCTCTGCCGTATTTCACATCTCCGGTGTAGACATACGCATTTGCAATATCATTCATGTATCCTATTACATCTGCCATAAATTCATAGTGATAAAGTGCAATCCAACAATGACGTTCAATCGCATCTCCATACTTATAAGGATTGCCGTTCTCGTCCTTGGGGATATAACCCCAGCCGTCATCAACTCCCCAAGTTTCTACCGATTCCCCGGGGCGCAGTCCACGACCGACATTTATCGTTTTGCTCTCTGCAACTTCGGGATAAAGGTCATTATGCAATGCATCCTTTTCTCCTCGCTCCACAGCTTTAGCGTTTTCTTCGATAGCAAGGTCCCGATTGTAGTATCCGTGCTCATCGGTTCCACGCTCACGAAGCAGCTCAAAGTCATTTGACGGGAAAATACGCTTACAGTCTGGGCACTGAACCTTCCACGGTCGTGTTATGCCGTTTATTACCCAACCGCCGACACCGCTTGCACCATACTTTCCGACTATGTTTTCTCCGCAATAGCGGCACATATTATACTCCGGATCTCCCGGAGCGCCAACCTGACGTGAACGAGGAATTCCTTCTCCCGGAATGAGTTCATAAAGAAGCTCATAGTTATCAACAACACGCTGCGCCGTTTCTTTTGCAGTCTTTACAGTGTCTTTTGCCCACGAATACTTCTGCGCGTTCGCCTCTGCCGCTTGGCGTTTTTCTGTCGTGTAATATGTGGATGCTTTCTTTCCTTCATGTACCGACGTTCTTATCACGGCAGTATCGGAAATTGTCTCTCCACGGAAATCACCTGTTGCTGTCACCTCTGTTTCGCCTTCCGAGAGTGCAGTTACCATTCCGTCTGCATCAAAAGATACAATCCCCGGATTTGAGTATGTATAGCTTATGCTATTCGGTGCAACCTTCAGCTCATTACCACTGTTCATCACAGCAAAGAAAGCGGTCTTAGCTTTTCCTCCGACATAAATATCTGTCGGCGATTTAAGTTTAGCCCCGGCTACTCCTGTATTATCGACAGCCTGAATCTTTATACTTGCAGAATAGCTTCCTGTGCCATCGGATGCGCTTGCTGTAATAGTTACCGTTCCATCTCCGATTGCCGTGATTTTTCCATCACTATCCACAGTGGCAATACTGCTGTCAGATGAGGTGAAAATAACCTCACAGTCTTCTGCACCCAACACCGTTCCGTCAAGCTTTTTCGCCGTAAAAACAGTCTCGGCTTCTTGTTTATAGTTCAACTTTGCCTGTCTGGAATCCGCAAGACGGAAACTTACTGATTTCAGGGTATTTTTGCCATCAAGAATAAGCCTTCTCGGAGCCATCGTTCCTCCCGCTTTTGCTTTAAATGCAATTACATATTCGCCGGCTTTCTCGAATTCAATGTGCGAAAGATCTTTCTCCTTTATGGTTAAGCCCGAAGCAGAGCTGTCACGGAAAGAAACTTCTCCCACCAAATTTATGGGGGTCATAGAGGCTGATGCCTCCGCTTGAGTTCCTTTCGGGAAAACATAAATTTCAGAATCTCCGTAACCGCTGTTATATACTACATATTCAAGCTTTGCTGCGTATTTTCCTGCCTTTGGTACGTTTATTGTAAGTGCCATCCATTTGTCTTTTGTCACATACAAAGCAAGTCTTCCGTCCGCACCTGCGTAAATATATGTAAGAGCGTGAAGCGGTCCCGGCACATAGTTATCGCCTGCACCAAACCATTCCCAATTGCCCTCACCCTTTGAGCTTGTATATTCATAAGTAATATTTCGGATATCCTGATCTCTTTCTGCATCGTCATTCGGGTTTTTATCTAACCCCCACTCCGAACTTATATTTACAAAGTCATATTCTACTACCATTTCAGCAGGCGCCATAGGTGCCTTAGGCTCAGTCTCTACGGAATAAACCTCCGAAACAGTATAGCTCCAGTCATCAAATGCAACCGTTGCAGAAATTATTGTTTCACCGATTTTATGCTCTGTAATATCGCCCATTGCTTCATCAATTGATGCGACCAACGGTTCAGAGCTTTCAAATCTTACTGACGCACCGAAAGGTTCTTCCTCACTGCCGTCAGAATTTACTATAACAACCTCCGCACCGCCGGCGCGCCACTTCAAATCTGACGCCATCATCACGGCTTCATCTCCGCCGGAAAGTGTGATCTTTCCGGGATACATTGCTCCACCGCTTAAGCTTTTATACGCAACAATGTATCTTCCGGGAGTCTCGAAATACCAATCACCAAGCTCTTTGTTTGCCCGGACAAGGCTTGAGCTTTGCGCTGAATTCATAAATGAAAGTTCCGTTGTAAGTGCATTCTCAACAGAAAGCTGGTCTGAAATATCCCCGTCTGCATAAGGCAATATCCATACGCCTGTCTGCGTTGCACCGCTTGATTGTGCACTGCCGTATTCGAGATTAACCATATACTTTCCTGCTTTGGGTACATTTATCTCAATAGCGGCCCAATCGCCTTTTCCCGCAGGGATTTGAATTCCGTAATTTGAATTGAAATCAGCGCGACTTCCACCGCTCTGGTCAACACTTGAAGAATGCCACTGCCAGAAGTTTCTTGTTTTCTCATACGTTATCGTACTTGCCCAGTCTACGCCGCGTTGAAAATCATAACCGGGTCCCGAGTACATTCCGTATACTGCATTTATTCCGGAATACGGAAGTGATGAAATTATAGACGTAACCGTATATGGCAGAGAAGCAGAAGTCTCCCACGCATCAGTATTCACTGTTACTCGGATTTCTGTTTCGCCAATATTTTTTGCTGTTATCACACCACTATTCTCGTCAATTTCAGCAACATCGGTGTTTGTGCTTGAATATTTTATTTCAGCACCCGATATGTCAGTTTCTGTGCCATCCGACATTACGACCACAGTTTTTACCGTATTTCTGTCTGCCCATTGAATTTTCGTATGTACCGGAAGAAGTTCCTCTCCGCCATCAAAAATAATATTACCCGGAAACATTGAGCAGTCATCAGAACCGGCACCGCCGCCTTCCAAGGCCTTATAAACAACAAGATACTTTCCCGCACTTTCAAAGTTATAGCCTCCGGCATCGCTTGACGAAAGTATCTTATCAAGTGTCTGTGAAGGATTATAGAACGAAAGTTCTGTCGTTGTTGCACGGTCTTCTGTCAAAGCCTCTGCAATATTCTGCGTGTCATACGGCAAAATATACATTCCTGCACGCTTTGCACCTGTAGTTTTGGAACTTCCGTGTTCGAGAGTTATATCATACTTTCCGGCCTTCGGAACATTTATTTCAAGCGCAATCCACTCGTTCTGCTTTGACGGAACATTGATTCCGTATGCTGCATCAAAGCTTGCGTTCAGTTCTGTTCCGGAAGAATGCCACTGCCAAAAGTTGTTTGTATTTTCATATTTTACTGCATCAGGCGCAATATCGCTTTCTGCAAAATTATATCCGACACCGGAATTTATTCTGTATGTTGATAAAATTCCTGACGGCTCTCCGACTGCACGAACTTTATACTCTGCAGAAACGGTGACCTCTCTGCCATTGAGAGTAGTTTTGGCTGTTATTACCGTAGTTCCGATAGTTTTTTCCGTTATAACGCCACTATCCTTATCAATCTCCGCAACAGAGATATCGGAGCTTGAATACTCAACTACAGCACCTTCAAAGCCCTGCTCGGTGCCATCCGACATAATTGCAAGAAGGCTTGCCTTGCGTCTTTCGGGAAAGCCAAGCTTAATCGACATCTGCACAGCTTCACCCGTTCCGCTTGTGAGAGCAAAGCTTCCAACATAGCCATATCCTCCGCCTACCCAAAACGCAAATGTATAATAGCCTGCTTCAGGAATATTTATTCCGTTTATAACACTCGGTGATGTTGTGATGTTGAAAACATTGCTTGCATCACTTCCTTTACAGCTGTATGTTCCCACTTTATTCGCTGCATCATTGACAAAGCTTAACGACGTTGCGTCTTTTTTCATATATACTGCAACATCATCTCTTCCCCATCTGTTTTTTGCGCAGTACATCTGCATATCATATGTACCCGCTTTCGGAACATAAACCTCAAATGCAACATATGCACGGTCAATCATAATTGTTCCGCCGCCATTCCCGCTTCTGAACACACAATAATTACCATTTGATGTCTCATAGCCATCAAGTTCTTTTGATTTATAATTTTCCGCAAGAACTCCATTGCTTTCAGTTGTCACATTCTCATAAAACTTATAAAAACCGTTTGTATGCTCATAGTCAATCAAAGCAAGCGACTTCCCCGAGCCGTTAGTAAGCCCGAGCTCTTCCATATCTCCGGAAATGTCATAAAATATGCGTACATTTGCCTCATCCTGATTGCTTGCGAAAGCGGATATGCCGATTGTAGGAAGCATCCCGATAATCATTACTACCGCAAGCAACAACGCCATTAATCTTCTCATAAGTAAAACCTCCTTGCACTTTTACACTTAACTCTTGCTAATATTATATAACGCACTCATGCTATTTTCATAAAAATCGTACATATCAGTACCACCAATTTCCGGTTGACAATTTATACCTTTAGGTACTATACTATAAATATGCGAGGTGTTTTTATGACTTCTTTTGACACTCCCAAAAAAGACAGAATGATACAATTTTCATTCGTCACACAGTTGAAATTCCCATATCCTTTTATTGTGCGGAGTATAGAATATACTGCTCCGTTTTTGCAGAATGTTCATTATCACGATTTCCCGCAAGTTTGGTACTGTAAAAAGGGAAAATATATACATCAAACGGAAACAAGCTCTTACATTTGCACTCCCGGGACTATGATTATTATTTCTCCCGGAAAGTACCACAGCTACGAAATTCCGTCTGATCAAAAGGTTGAGCTTATATGTATAGATATTGCTCACGATGCATTTATAAATTTCTGCAACGGGAAATTTACAAACGTAATTGCACATACCGCACTTCCCGGATTGGCGAAAGACACATTTAACTTCAATGATTTTGTGCATCTCAGTAAAGCTTCCAAAGTACTTGCAGAAAACATACTTTCAAAACTCATTTCTTCACAGCCTCATCAAAAGAAAGAAGAACCGGTTAATGTTATAAAAATGCTTGATGCCATTTTTTCCCTGCCTGAGTTCAAGCTTAGCGCAGATCAAAAACAAGCAGCTGAAAGTATTATAAATTCGAAGCTGCTTCCGATAATTAAATCCATCTCATACATGAATTTAAACTATCCAAAGAAAAACATATCAGACAAGCTTGCAACGGTTTCATCGTTGTGCAGAACCAATTTTTTTAAATATTTCCGAGAATATCTCGGTATAACTTATTCAACCTATCTCATAATGCTCAGAGTAAACCGTGCGGCATATTCACTTGTCTATACCGACTATTCTATCTCTTATATATCGGACATGTGTGGCTTTGCATCCTGCTCACATATGGGCATATATTATAAAAAATATAAAGGAATTCTTCCAAAAGAAGACCGACAAAGAGGTAAAACAACGAGAAAAACGCAACCATACATACACGTTTCGCATTTTTCTTACGACGAACCAGATAAATAACGCAAAGAGTTGCAGTGCAAATTTTCGCACTGCAATTCTTTTCCTTCTCAGATATTACATCTTGTCTCTATTTTTATTCCATCGCGGATAACGGTGCGCATACGCTGCACCTTCTTTTCCGGATATGGGTTTTCATATGCTGTTCTATAAAACATTTTACCATCAAGCATTGTCGGATATGTTGCTCCCAGCACCTCAACATACGCCGTTGTCACGGCTTCCGTCGAATTGCTGTCAAGCACCTCTTTTTCGTTCTCTGAGCGGATGTTATACCCGTAAATTATCGGAAGATGCACTTCCGTCCCGTCAGTATATTCTATGACATGCTCTCCGATTTTCCACTCATCTTCGACAAAATAGAATCCGTCATAAAACGACCTGTATGCCCTGAAATAATCAGTGGTGTGCAAAAGTTCTATTTTGTCACTGCCAAGTGCTGCAAGATATCGCTTATAAAGCTCTTCCTTGACTTTTCCGACAAGTTCCTTGCTTTGCGGAGTATCATAATCTCTGTTCCAGAACACATATGAAGTTGCAAGAAGCGCATAATTCTGACCGTTGCGTTGCATATACATGCCTTCAAATGCACCCCAGTTACTTACAAATCCGCCCTTTACTCTGCCCATTCGCTCACGGTAATTTTTCAAAAGCACGCCGTTGAAATTGCCGTAAATCATATTATATCCCATATCGCATATTTCTTTTTCGCGCGAAGAATCCGTAAGAGCCCAATACCATTGCAGAAGTGTAACATCTTTCGGAACTTTCCCCACGCATCCTATGCATCTCGGTACGTCCCAAGCCTCATCTCCCGTGCCTCCGTAGCCATGGAGCGTGCCGTCAGGCTCCGGAAGGTACACGTTGTCGATGAATTTCTCACTCCACATAATCGTTTTTATTCCGCGTGCTTTAAGGTAGTCGTTTATTTTAACAATATCTCCCACATACAAATCAACCGGGTCTTTATCACGGCATTTCGGACATTTTGCCAGAGTATAGCATTCGTCATGTCCGATGTTTACATATTGGGGGTTGAATACATCAATTACCTCATCAAGAATGTCAAAAACAATCTCATACGATTTCGGATTAGACGGGCAGTATGTATCAGGGTACTTATCCTCCGCTCTTTCATTAAGCTCGGGATAAGTCATGACAATGTAGTCTGAATGGCTCAGCGTCGGCACCTCAGGGATTACCGTAAGCTCACGCTCGCGGCAATATGCAATAAGTTCGCGCATTTCATCCTGAGTTATGTAAGAGCCTCCGCCGTTGTCTGCATGGATAGAGTTTTTCTGCCAGCCCGGATATGTCTTCTTCTGAATCCGCTCCGCCTCATACGGACTTTTGTTTACCTCAGAACAAAATGCCTCCCACTTTTTGTTAATCTCGGGATGGCGCTTATATTCCATGGCTCCGCCAACCTCAAGCATAACCGCATTATACTTATACTCAACAAGCATATCTATTACTTTTTTAAATGCATCAAAGCTCTTTCTTCCCGGAGTGTAAACACGATATCCTCGCACTTCTTTATCCGGATAGTCATATAAAAGCATTTCCTGAACCTCACCGCGCTCGTAAAGGTGCTTTAAGGTTGACACGGCATATATAAGCCCACGCTCTGTCGGCGAATATAGATTTATGCTGTCTTTCGTTATCTCAACTGCGTAGCTCTCCGGATTGTTCGAATAAACATTCCCGAGCTTATTCTTAATACTGTCCGGAATAGACAGAGCGAGATTAAGGGACATTGTTCTCCCGTTCTGCTCAAACATTGAAACAATCTTTTCAGCATATGATAATGGATATTTTTGCGTTTGTGAAGTTATTGTTATCTTGTTCGAGGGTGTGAATTTTCCTCCACTTGTGCGGACATATTCATATTCAAAAAACATATTTTCAAGTTTCATAAGAGTATCTCCTTCAGAAAACGGGAAGGCTTTCACCTTCCCGTTACTTTTAATCCAATGTATCGTAAATTACTTTATAGCCCTCCGAATCCTTATAGATTATATAACCTACCGGGGTGTTGGCATTGGTGCTTTCAGGCTTTGCCGTGAACTGACCGTGAGAAAGTCCGCTTCTCTGTGATGCAAACTTCTCGATCGCTCCACTCTCGACCGTCGGCTTTACACCGTTGCCGAAAAGAATTCCTGCTTCTGCAATCTCAATTGCATCGCCCTTGTCATACTCTATCATATAAGCCTTATGCGTATCGCTGTACTCAAGAACGACAAGCGGAGCTTTGTCTGTAATGCCTGCAGTGTATTCAATATCCGCTGCATCCCAGGTGTTGTAAGTATATGTCTTTCCGTAGGCAACAACATTTCCGTTACGTGTCCATGTGCCTTCTGCGTCTTCCGTAAAGGTTACAGCAAAGTCATAGATGCGATTAATCTTATTGCTGTAGTTATCGGGATCTGTTACGGCGAAGGTATCGGCTTTATCGTTATACTTTGCAACTGCACGTGTAAGACTTGAAACAAGATTTTCAACATCAAGCTTTGTCGTATCGTCTACGTACCAATCATCAAATGCAAAACCGATAAGGGTCGGTTCTTCAATTGTCTCTGTAAGAAAACCGTTTTCAACCGCTATTGTATCAAGATGCTCGCCGTTTCCATTCCAGAACTCCACATAAGTTCCTGTCGGATTTTCTTCTTCATACATAGCTGTGAGGCAGGCATTAGAAAGTATAGTGTATTCAAACTCTTTCTGAGGTGCACCCTTTATAAACTTACCGCTTGCAGCACTTCCGCGCTTCCAGCCGATGAACTTATATCCCTCTTTGTCCGGAGCTGTAAGTGTCACTGTTGTTCCACGCGCTGCAGTGCCGTCAATAACGTTATTTGTTCCATCGATTGTAACGTCAATATTTGCAAGTGCCGCAAAGGATACTGTTTCGAGTGCCGGATCTGCTATTACAGTTATTTCCGTGCCAATAACATGACCATTACTTAAGCCCTTTACAGTTGCGGATATTGTCGCTTTACCTGCACCTACTGCAGTAACAGTGCCATCCTCTGCGACGGTTGCAACTCTTTCATTCGAGCTTGTGAACGTAATGTCAGTGGTCAATTTTGCAAAGCTTCCACTGTTTCTGAGACTTTTGTATAAAGAAGCTGTGGCTGTTGCATCTTCTCCAATTTTAAATTCAGTCTCATCAACCTTTACGCTACCAAAGACAACATCACTGCCTGCACTAAGGTCGATCTGCTTCATCCAAATCATACCGCCGTTATCGGACTTTGTGAGTATGATATATTCGCCTGCTGTCGGGAACGTATATGCCTTCGTTACACTTGTTTCATTCCATCCCGATGCTGCTGTATGATCAATTCCATCAATTACCGGAAATCCACTCTCAAGAGCTTCCGTGAGATTCGCTTCCGCACTTGCCGGAAGTATCCAAAGTTCAGCATCTGTTGCAGGTTTCCAATCTGCAGTTCTTCTTACATAAGTATATTTAATGTCATATTTACCCGAAGCCGGAACATAAACACCTACAGCGATATATCCGCCCGCCGGAACCGTAGAATACATACCGATATTGCCATTGATTGGAGTGTTCTCAGGTCCGGAAATCCATCTCCAAAAGCCATTGGTATCATTATACGTAAGACCGTTTGCGTTGTAATTATCCGTTGTGAAGGAGTATCCGGGTGCATTGTAATAATTAAAGTAATACGTTACTCGTGCCGTTGCCGGTGTCATATCAGGTGAGTTGTATGTTATTTTCGCCGTTTCGCTGAAATCTCCAACCGTGACTGTTGCAGAAATCTCTGTTTCTCCCTTTGCGACAGGAGTGATAACGCCCGTTACTGCATCAATGGTTGCAACAGCGGCATTTGAGCTCGAATAGGCCATCGTTGCACCGTCGATAGTTTCGGCATCGACGATACTTCCGTCAGACATTAAAAGTGATGTACCTACGCGTGTCTGTGTTTCAAACCCGAGCGTTGCAAACATCGGAACAGTCGCACCCGTTCCGCTTGTGAGTGCAAAACTTCCGACATAGCCATAGCCTACGGCGACATAAAAAGCAAATGTATAATATCCTTCATCAGGAATATCAATTCCCGTTATCACACTCGGAGTGGAATTGATATTAAAAACTGTACTTGCATCCGTTCCTTTGCAACTGTATGTACCTACCTTGTTATCATCTACTATTACATCGGCAAGTGCTTCTGCGTCCTTTTTCATATATACAGTGACATCTTCGCGTCCCCATGTGTTTTTTGCACAGTACATCTGCATATCATATGTTCCAGCTTTGGGTACATATACTTCAAATGCGACATACGAACGGTCAATTCTTATTGTGCCGCCACCAGTGCCACTGCGAAATTTAAATGTTCCTTCACTTTGCGTTTCATAACCGCCCATATCTTTTTTGGCAGAGTCAGTGTTTGCAAAGAACTTATAAAATCCGTTTGTGTGCTCATAGTCAATCAAAGCAAGGGATTTGCCTGAGTCCTCCGTAATTCCGAGTTCCGTCATATCCCCCGAAATGTCATAGAATATGCGGATATCTGCCGCAGTTTCTGATGCAAATGCCGACGGCACTAACGCCATAAGCATTGCAAGTGCGAGAATAAGCGATAAAAACCTTTTCATTTTTATAACCATTCCTTTCACTGCGTTCAAGGCACAAAACAGTATGAAACTATTGTGCATCAACGCAGAATTTAATATAATTTTCTTATCTCAAAACAGATATACTACAAATCACGCGGAGGAGAGTGCGCCGT
>JAFQVE010000507.1 GCA_017408185.1 Oscillospiraceae bacterium
CAGAAATAAAAATAGATAAGGAGCCGCTTCTCACTTATCTTTCAATTTTGCCCGAAATGTCCGCAATGGAAGTCGGTGACACCCAGAAACTGAAGGTTAATATGCTTTTGAGTGATAATCTCCCCGAGCTTTACAGAGACAGATATCAGCTGTCCTGGGAGATTGACAAGCCTGAGCTTATAGAGCTTGACGAGGTAAATCAGATTGTCAGGGCTATCCAAATGGGTGAAGTCGGAATCTGGGTTTCAACGCTTAATGAAAACGGTAAAAAGATTACAAGCAAGCCGTTTGTGCTGACAATCGGAGAAGAGGGAAGCTCCGAAGGTACGGAGGTTGAGGACCCGAATGAAGGACTGCTTATTGATTTCACGAAGACCGACGGCCCCGAGCATGTTTCGCAGCGCTGGTCAACGCTGAAAACACCCGGCTACAGAGTTGTTGAAGCGAGAAGCGTAACAAGCGTTCAGCTTCTTACCGGCTCGGATGGTGTTATGCGTCCGTTTATAAGTATGTCAAACCATAACACCGAGGGCGTATGGCCTGTTTATAAAGAACGCCACATTATGGTTACTGTCGAGATTGATATCCCCGAAGACGGTTACTATGAGGTGTTCTATACAGGTGCTGACAGCACCTATGGTCCGGTCTATGCAATTTATTGCGACAATAAGACATATCTCGGCGAGTATGACAGCCTGGGACTTAAAGGCCCTATGGGACATACGGAAGGCTCGCGTGAGCGCCTTAACACAATCTGGCTCACAGAGGGTGCACACGAATTCAGCTTTCGTATGACAACGCCGGCACCTCGCGGTACATCGGCATACATTGCGCCTGCAAAGCTTCATTTTATTCCCGTTGATACGGACGAATATCCGCAGGCAGTTGAAATTAAAACGGACATTCCGGAAATTGCTGTCGGTGAAAGAGCCTGTGCTACCGCACGCATTAAAATGAGTGATGGCTCGTATCGTTATTTCGGGCTTTACGGCGATGGAAAAAAGGCAGACCCCGATAATTTCTTCACGGTTACGGCAAATGATGATTTCTCTGAGGTCAGAGATGAAGACATAACAGTATATAAGCCGGGAAACAGAGATGCCTTTGAGTTCTTCATAAGAGGAAAGACACCGGGAACTGCATCTCTCACCGTTTCGGGAAAGATTGGCGGACAGGATTTCTCGTTCCCGATAGAGGTCCAAATAACGGATGAGGTGCTTGACAGCATTGAGGTCTCCGTAGATAAGGATATTGTATTTGAGGGTGAAACTGCAAATATATCAATTAAAAATGTTTTATCCAGCGGGCGTGAGCTTGATAAAACCTCCGGAACTACCGTTTACACATCGAGTGATACGGCGATTGCGGAAATTTCTCAGGACGGCGTTATCACGGCAAAAAAAGCCGGTCAGACTGAGATAACGGTTCAGACAACCTTCGGCTCGGTTACGCTTGATGAAAAAATCTCCTTGACGGTATATTCGGGAAGCATCAAAAAAATTGAAGGAACTGCAGGTGGCAGTAAATACATAAGGCTCACCGAAATTCCGGATGATACGGTTCCTATGTACATCAAAGCTACAATGGCTGACGGCAGCGTGCACGATATGACGGGTGCTGAGTTTAAGTATGAAGCGATTACTCCCGAGCTTGCGGAAATTGATGAGAATGGAACCATTTTCCCGAAAAAAGAGGGGAAGGCATCCTTCTATATCATCGATGAAAGAGACAATGAGGAGAAAAAGTTTAAGGTAGAGCTTACGGTTGTAAAAGGGAAAACGGGATATACAATTTATTCGCAGAGTATGCGTGATGCTGCTGTTGAAAATGCCGGAAAATACAGCTGGGCAAAGTCACAGAGAGAGTCTGCAAAGGCTATAACCGAAAAGAATATTCAGTATCTTGAGCAAATTTATTTATCCATTCCCTCGGCGGGGCTTCCTACGTCTATTTCTGTGGGCGGCATCAACGATCCCGAAAGATACTTCTGCAGATACTGCGGTGCAGATCTTGCAACATTAAACGGTGTTGTCAAGCTTATGAATGTAGACCCGTACAATCGCCCATGGAAGGTGCAATGTACGGAATGTAAACGCCTGTTCCCGTCAAACGAATTTGAGGAGTTTTTCAAGCTCGGGCTTAATGAGTACGGAGAGTTCAACAGACTTACGGCACTTGAAAATCATCGCGCGATGCTGATTGAAAAGGGACTAATAGATCCGTCGCTTCCTCCGTTTGAGCCGGGAATGGATGTTGCTCTTCGTGAAGGTGCGTCGAAAAATCCCGAAAACTGGTATAAATATTACGGATACGGTGTTGAAGGAGGATACCTCTACAATGATTTGTATTCGGAGATAGGAACAAAGGATTGTCCGGTTGAGCTTGCGGCTACCGAGACGCCCGGACGATGGGGTGTTGATGACGGTCTGGGATACAGAACGGGTGTTTCTCATTATTCACATGCCGGTGCGTGGCAGTATGATGAGGTGCACGGATACATCTGCTTCTATCTTGAACACTTCTTCAACAATATTTATAATGCTACGCAAAGGTCGTATCAGGCGTATCTCTACACTGGAGAAAGAAAATACGGATATGTAGCCGCAATCCTTATCGATAGGCTCGCAGACTTCTATCCGGATTATGACCTTGTACCGTATATGGAATTTCTGGACACCGGCGGTGACGGTAACGGGAAAATCTGGGGAAATATTCATGAAGCGGAGAAGGGATACACCTGGGGCGAAGCATACGATGCAGTGTATGAGCTGTACGACGATGCATTTGTTATGGACTTTATCGGAAAAATGAACGATAAGTATAAGATGCGCCATGCAAAGGAAACGCCCTCGCAGGTACGCACAAATGTCGAGGATGGACTGCTTCGCGGGCTTTTAGAGGGTGCACGCAACGATAAGGTGAACGGCAATTTCGGATTCCATCATTCCGCTATCGCATCTGTTGCAGTGGCTCTTGACACAAGTCCTGATACCGAGGAATGGCTTGAATGGCTTATGAAGCCCGGATTCAGCTACAGACCTCCTACAGGCGGAGGTATAGTAGATACCTTTATTGACAGAATTGACCATGACGGCGCGCCTAACGAATCGTCGCGGTATAATGTGTTCTGGCTCAATTACATATTACCGATGCAACGGTATATAGACAGCTATGTGGAAAAGCACGGTAAGGGAAGCACAAGCGCAGACCTTAAAGAAAATCCGAAGTTTATGAATTTCCTGCAATCGTTCTTCCCGTTTACGATGTCTCAGTATACTCCCAACATCGGCGACTCCAACAAAGGAGCCGTAAGTAAGGAAATCTGGCACAAAGGCTCAACGATTATAGATGCGTACAACTACACAAAAAATCCTATTCTGCTCAGATATGCCTACAATGTTGCAAAAGGAGATGTAAGCTCATATAACGGCGGTATTTTTGCAAAGGATCCTGAAGCTATTCAGAAGGAAATACTTGACGAGGTTGAGAAAAACGGTGATTTCAAGCTTCCGTCTTATATGATGTCCGGCTTTGGCTTTGCGGCACTCCGCAAGGGGGCAATTAACGGAGGATATGAAAACGGTAAACCGAAGAACGACAACAGACAGGGAATCTGGATGTATTTTGGTTATAACGGCGGTCACGGACACGGCGATTCTTTGAACATAGGTATGGATATATTCGGGCATGAGCTTATGCCTGACCTTGGTTACGGAATACGTGCCGGTTCTCCTGACAGACCGGAATGGAATAACCACACGCTTTCTCACAATACCGTAACGGTATATACCGATACCGGCAAGGAATCTGACGACTCCGAAACAACTCAGAAAACGTCAACAGTGCGCGGAGATACAAGACATTTTGATGATGCGGGACAGGTTAAGATAATGGATGTTGATGCGGCATCGGTCTATGATGCTACCGATATCTACCGACGTTCGATTGTTATGGTTGATATAGATGATGACCATTTCTACAGCGTTGATTTCTTCCGTGTCAGAGGCGGTGACAGCCATGAATTCAGTCTGCACACGCAGTCGGATAACATTTGTGAAACCGTGGGATTGGGAGAAAAGGAGTCTCAGCTTGATGAAAACGGGGAGTATATAGGTACCTATGCCGGATATGATGAGTATTATGATAAATCAAAAAACAACCCGGAAATAATGGGTGATTCATACTATGATTCAAACCCGGATAAAGCGGATATGAAGGGCTACTGGCCGAAGGGTGCAGACCCATATGCCACAACCGATCTGGTTTATATCACAAAGTATCGCAGAGGATATACGTGGCTTGACCATATTGACCGTTACAATAAAGTGGAGGAAAAGATAGAGGTTGATTTTGAAATTGACGACTTCAACAAATCTGCTTTAGCCAGTGACGGAATTCACATGAGAGCAACAATGCTGGGGGTTGATACCTCAAATACGAAGGTTACTATCGCTAACGGATATCCTACTCAGGTCGCTGATAACAAGAATATACCGTGCCTTAAGTATTTGCTTGTAAAGCGCGACGGAAAAGGTCTCGATTCAATGTTCACAACGGTTTATGAGCCGTATAAGAATAACAGAACCATCTCGGATATAGAAGAAATGCCGCTGAAAATCAAGTCGGGAATTGAAGAGAGTGACGATGTTGCGCGTGCTGTGCGCGTCACGCTCAGAAACGGACGAGTGGATTATGTGTTCTATGCCACCAATAACAACATTATATATACGCTTACCGATGGCGACGAAGTTATTGAGTTCCGCGGAGCTTTCGGTGTGTATTCCGTAAATAACGGAGTGAACGTATATAAATATGTCTGTGACGGTGACATTATAGGAGAACAGCTCTATGAGGATGACGGACAGACACCGGTGGAAAAGGCGATTACAGGTCGCATATCAAGCTTTACCGAAGCTGTGCCTAATGAACCGTTGCCGACAGAAAACTATATAACCATAAAGCCGTCAGAACCAATAAGTGACAAGAACCTTGAAGAGATTGTCGGCAGACACATATTTGTCGAAAACGACGGGCTTCGCAATGCCGCATATCTGATAGCAGGAGCAAAACGCGTGGGCGACGAGATTGAGCTCTATATACGCAACAGGGTAGAAGAAGACGGTGAAGTCGTATTGGATCTTGGTTCTCCGACGTTGGTAAGGCAGCTCGTCAGCTTTATGGAGCCGGAGCAAGGGTATATTTATAATGTTGCCAAAAGAAATGATGTGGTAATTCCTTTGTCATACGGTGACAGGAACGCCCCGACATTCGATACAATTGAGGATTGTACCACATCGGCAAACAGCAGATGTACCATAAACGTGTCCGCCGAGGGCTATGAGGGTGCAAGAGTAACAATTGTCGGCAGAGACCTTCCGCGCGGAGCAAGCTTTGACAGCGCTGCCAATACCTTCTCGTGGAAACCTGACGGCTCTCAGGTGGGAGAAAATCATGTTTCGTTAACTGCTATTGATGAGTACGGAAGAGAGTCGACCGTTCACTTTACGGTGACGGTTTACGGCTCGACTACGTCCAATAAAAACGAGACAGTCGAAACGCCGTCGGATAACGCAGGAGCCTCCGGCGGTGGTGGAGGAGGCGGTGGCGGGGCCACATCGGATAACACACAATCTGATATCGACACTGATGTGAAAAATGAAAACTCCGTCCCACAAGACAATGCCGGAAACGCACCCGAGGTCTCGGGTGAAGCGGATAATATCCGCTTCAAAGATCTTACACAGCACTCGTGGGCAGCTGATGCCATCAATGTACTGGCAGCAGACGGAATAATACGTGGTACATCGGAAACAACATTCTCGCCGGCAGCAAACATCACGCGTGCAGACTTTGCGTTATTGCTTGTTCGTGCCTTTGAACTAAGCTCGGATGATACGGAAAACTTTGCGGATGTTATGGTGAATGATTATTATGCATCCGAGCTTGCAATAGCACGTAATACGGGAATTGTCAGCGGCATCGGAAATAATAAGTATGCTCCGCGCAATCCCATTACCCGTCAGGATATGATGGTGATTGTGTATAGAGCAATGCAGAAACTCAATGTAGAGTTCAGCGTTTATGATGAACCGCAAAATGAGGATTTTGGCGCTGTCGCGCCTTACGCTCGCGATGCCGCTGCATCTCTCATCTCTGCAGAGCTTGTTAACGGCAAGAACGGACTTATCGCGCCGACTGACTACACTACCCGTGCGGAAGTTGCAGTGCTTCTTAAGCGAATTCTTGAATATACGGCAAAATAGTTCAGAGACGGAATCTGCTTGCGGATATAATTCCGCAAGCAGATTCAAAAAGACACTAAGTTGAAAGAGGAATATATGATGGATAATAAGATGTGGGCGCTGATGGTGCGGCTCTCTGTAAATATAGGGGGCGTAAAAGAACCCGAACTTAAATTTGATGAGGATTTTTGGCATTATGTTGTAGACGAGTCTGAGAAAGCAGGAATAAATACAATTGTCCTTGACACTGGTGACGGTGTGGAATTTGCATGCTGTCCGGAAATTGCGGTTAAGGGTGCGTGGAGCAAAAAAAAGCTGCGCGATGAAATGAAATTGTGCAAGAAAAAAGGAATAACCTTGATTCCTAAGCTTAATTTTTCCACCGCTCACCATATATGGCTTGGGGAATACGCAAGAATGGTATCGACAAGTGTATATTACAAGCTGTGCAGCAATCTGATAAAAGAGGTATATGAGCTTTTTGATCATCCACAATATATACATATAGGGATGGATGAGGAAAATGCGAAATGCTGCAGAGGAAGGCAGCTTGTTGTTTACAGGCAAAAGGAATTATACTGGCATGACATCCGCTTCTTTATCGACTGTGTCCGGGAAACCGGTGCAAAGCCATGGATGTGGCATTGCCCGTTGTTTGATTACGGCGATGAATATGAAAAGCATATTGATGCCGACGAGGCGATTATTTCACCGTGGTATTATCTTGGAATACGCGAGGAAAATTATACTTCGCCTGAGGTGTGGCCGGAATATTACTACCCTTATTATAAGCAGGAACAGTTTGTCAAAATGAATCTCAAATACGTTGAAGAAGATCCGATATTTGCCGATGTGAGAAAAGGAATGGAGAAAATTGTAAAAAGTGATTTTAAGTATATTCCTTGCGCATCCGTGTTCAATAGATGCAAGAACAATGCTTTGGATTTACTGGAATTCTTCAAGAAAAATGCACCTGATGACAAAGTCTTGGGGTATATGACGACACCGTGGTATAAGACTCTTCCTGAAAGCAAAGAGTATTTTGATGAAACCTTCAAAACATTTAAGGAAGCAAAAGAAAAGTATTATGGATAACCCGATAAGAAACGGAGTTTTGAATATGCAGAAAATAACAGTTTTGATGAGTGAGCGAACTCGTGAACGTGTTTTTCTTGATGAACATTACGAATTCCTTCGCGCACTTGGTAATTTACATATATACGATCGCAGTGATTTTTCGGATATGGAATATGTGTATGATTTTGTTGAAGGAACCGACATCCTCATCAGCGGATGGGGCACACCGAAGATTGACGCCGAAATGCTTGTGCGCTGTCCTTCTTTGAAGGGGGTAGTGTATGCAGGTGGTACGATAAAAAAGCGTATCACGCAGGAGTTTATTGACAGTGGAATTCCGATATCTGATTCGAAATGCGTGGACAGTAAGGCTGTGGGAGTGACAACGCTCGGGCTTGCAATAGCTGCGTGCAAAGGCGCGTTTTTTCTGCCGGATGAGTTGAGAAACGGCCTCTGGAGAGAAAATTATCATAAAGTGGTCGATTTTTGCGGATTGAAAATCGGTATTGTAGGTGCAGGAGTTGCAGGACGGGAGTTTATAAGACTTCTCCAAAACTTTGATGTTGAAATTCTGGTATACGATCCAACGTTGAGCGCGGAAGAGATCAAGGAGCAGTTTAATGCCAGAAAGTGTGAGCTTACGGAGCTTATGTCTGCAAGCGATGTCATAAGTCTTCACGCACCAACGCTTCCTTCAACCAAAGAAATGATAAATAAGGATAATCTCACCCTTATTAAGGACGGAGCGGTGTTTATAAATACTGCCCGAGCATGGCTTGTTGATGAGGCAGCGCTTATAGAAGAATGTAAAAAGGGAAGATTTACGGCCATTCTGGATGTTACAAATGTGGAGCCCGTAGAGGCGGACAGTCCGCTCAGAACACTTCGTAACGTCGTTCTTCTTCCGCATATCGCAGGAACGACCAACAACGGAGTTAAGTTTATCGGCAAGCACGTTTGCGAAGAAACGGAAAGGCTTATAAAGGGTGAACCTATGAAATGTAAGGTTGATTTGAGTAAGCTTTCGGTTCTTGCGTAGGAAGAAAGGCATAGCCGCAATAATAAAGATTTATAATCAATTATTTATTTTACAGCTAAAAATCCGCATTTCTGCGGATTTTTAGCATTAACATCGGGTGATTATATGAAATTGATTGCACTGAAATACGGGACAACGGAAATCACTGAAGCTATGGCATTTCAGAATGGTAATAAAAAGAAGAAAATGCCTATTGCATTATTGTTTTTTCTGATTGAAGCTGACGAAAAAAAGATTTTGGTTGATGTTGGCTGTGATACAATGCCGGGATTTGAATTATCCGAGTTTCAAAAGCCGGTGGAGGTATTGGAGGCCTATGGGGTGAGCAGAACTGAAATAACAGATATTATAATTACTCACGCACACCATGACCATATTGATGCATTGAGATATTATCCGCAAGCTACTGTTTATCTGCACAGAGATGAGTTGAAAAATGCAGAGAAGTATTTATCGGAGCATAATAAAATATGTGCTATTGATGAAGATAAAGAAATAATTGATAATGTTAAATTCAAATATGTGGGGGGACATTCTGCAGGGTCAGGCATCGTTTTGATTAAAAAGGACGGAAAAAAGTATGTTCTGTGTGGAGATGAATGTTATACAATAGATAATCTTATACATAAAAAGCCGACGGGGTGTAGTTGTTGTCTTGCTAAAAGCAAATCATTTGTATCAGAATACGGAAAAGAGTGCTATATTCCTATCGTGTTTCATGATTTTTGTTTGGTGCCGGATATTGGATATAGAACATTAATAGAACTCTAAGATATCTAAAGCTTTAAGTGATTTTATTGTTGTTTCATAATAAGGGCAATATAAAAACTATTTTTAAACAAAAGGAACCGACTGAATATAAGTTTTCTCAAAACCTTATTTCTTCCGCAGTGCGGTAGTCCTTCGGGCTCATTTTATAGTTTTCTTTAAAATGGCGGTTGAAGGAGGAAAGCGTGTTGTATCCGACGTCAAATGCAATGTCGGATATTTTTCTGTCCGTGCGGCGGAGAAGAACGCTTGCCATACGAAGCCTCATAACAAGAAGATAGCGAAGGGGAGTCATTCCCGTAACCGTAACAAAGCGGCGGCGGAAATGCGTGAGGCTCATACTGCAGAGAGATGCAAGCGTTTCAACCTCAATGTTTTCCGGATAGTGCTGTGTGATATATTCAATTGCCGGATACACGGACGACAAACCGTCACTGTATGTAAAGAAGGTGGGCGCGTCTGCATTGAGCCTGCGTGCGCGTATGAGAAGAACGTCAAGCAACGCCGATGTTGCAAAGCTATAGCCGTCCGTGCGGGAGCTAAGCTCATCTGCAACCAGATGCAGAAGCTGTTCCATAGCCTTGTCGTATACGATATTCGGAACGATATCTTCAGTCGGGAATGTCGTGATTTTTGGGTCAAAGGCAAGGAACAGCCATAAACTTGGATGTGTATCAAGGCTCTGTGCAAAATGCGGAGTTCCCGGCGGAATAATCGAAACGTTGCCCTGTGCAAACGGAATCATTTTGTTCCCCATAAAGAAGATGCCCTGTCCCTCAAGGCATAAGCCGAATTCAAAATGGTTGTGAAATTGCATATCCTCAACCGTTTTGTATTTTTTTTCGCATGTATAGTGAACCGCGGGAAAATCCTCGGGGAAGTCGATGATATTCAGTTTTCCCAGCAAAATATTATCTTTGGTGCTCACAGATTCATCACCTCGTCTATAATTTTAACATACCTTATGCTGTAAGTAAAGAGCCTTTTGGCGTTTTTTGCACAGAAAAAAGTCTTTTCGGCATAGATTTTTCTCAAAAAGAGTGGTATGATTTATAGTAATAAGGTATGTCCCACCAAAAGAGAAAAGGAGAAATACCTCTATGGAATTGAAAATAATCAATAAAAACGGCGATGTGCTGTTTTCGGAAAGCGCAAAGGAAATAGATGTTGTTTACGACGGCGTTTACGAAGAGGGCACAAAGATATGCATCTCAGCCCCGCTTTGCGAATTTATCAAAATTCAGCTTGATTCAACGCTCGGCGATGCGATTATATACAACCCGCAAGGCAGGCTGGAGTATGAAATTCCGTTCGGAAATCTGCGCAGGATGTATTCGGAATATTCTTTTGCCGGACGTGGCCACAAAATTCAGGTAAGTGAGCCGACGGAAGAGGAGATTTACGGCACGCGAAATATCGCGCTTAATCCGTATGATGTTCGTGGGCAGAAGAAATATTTCCCGCATGCATCTGCAAATCTCGTAACGCGTGATAATCCGACGTTCTTTGAGCGCAACGCGATAGACGGTATGCGTGAAAATATCGGTCACGGACCGTATCCGTTCCACTCATGGGCGGGCGGCGCACGCGAGGATCTCGAGTATAAGCTTGATTTCGGCGCACCGGTAGAGGTGGAAAAGCTTGTGTTCTATCTCCGCGCGGATTTCCCGCACGATACATACTGGAAGAGCGTTGACGTTATCTTCGACGGCGGAGAGGTACATACCGCCGAATTTGAAAAGACCGAAAAAGGGCAGGAGCTTGTTCTACCCGAGGTAATAAAAACCAAAACCGTCAATCTCAAAAACTTCCGTCAGGCAACCTTCCCGCTTTCGTGGGCGGCACTTACGGAGATTGAGGTTTACGGAAAATATATCAAGGAGGATTTAAGTAAAATGGAAATCAGAAACGCATCAAACCCGCGCGACATGAAGCACTACACAACTGAACGCCTTCGTGAAGAGTTCCACATTTCAAAGCTCTTTACAAAGGATAACATCCGTATGGTTTACAGCCATATCGACAGAATTATCACGGCAGGCGCAATGCCGATTTATCAGGAGCTTCGCCTTGAGGCAGGTCGTGAGCTTGCGGCAGACTACTTCCTCGAGCGCCGCGAGATGGGCTGCATCAACATCGGCGGCAAGGGCATCATCACCGTTGACGGTGTCGAGTATGAAATGAACCCGCGCGACGGTATTTACATCGGCCGTGGCAACCGCGAGATCACATTCAAGTGTGTTGACGAAAACGACCCGCCGAAGTTTTACATCTCTTCCTGTCCGGCTCATAAGGAATATCCGACAGTGAAGATTGACATCACAAAGGCAAAGAAGGTTCCCTGCGGAAGTCCGGAAGAGTGCAATCACCGCGTTATCAACCAGTACATCCACCCCGAGGTTATGCAGAGCTGTCAGCTTGCAATGGGTCTTACAAACCTTGAGACGGGTTCCAACTGGAACACAATGCCGTGCCACACCCACGACCGCCGCATGGAGGTTTATCTCTACCTCGATATGCAGGAGGACGATGTTGTTTTCCATATGATGGGCGAGCCGAACGAAACACGCCACATCGTTATGAGAAACGAAGAAGCTGTCATCAGCCCGAGCTGGTCAATCCACGCCGGCGTTGGCACACGCGCATACTCATTCATCTGGGCAATGTGCGGAGAAAATCAGGAATTTACCGATATGGACCATGTCGGAATGAAGGAGTTGTTCTAATATGAAAAATATGTTTGATCTCACAGGTAAGGTCGCTCTTGTAACGGGCGCATCCTACGGCATCGGTTATGCTATTGCAAAGGGCTTTGCAAATGCAGGTGCAAAAATCGTTTTCAACGATATCAATCAGGAGCTTGTAGACAAAGGTCTCGCTTCCTACAAAGCTGACGGCATTGATGCAAAAGGCTATGTCTGCGACGTAACAGACGAAGAAGCAGTCAACGAGCTCGTTGCAAAGATTGAGAAGGAAGTCGGCGTTATTGATATCCTTGTAAACAACGCAGGCATCATCAAGAGAATCCCGATGTGCGAAATGAGCGCAGCTGATTTCCGCAAGGTTATCGATGTTGACCTCAATGCTCCGTTCATCGTTTCTAAGGCAGTTATCCCGTCAATGATAAAGAAGGGACACGGCAAGATTATCAACATCTGCTCAATGATGAGTGAGCTTGGCCGTGAGACTGTTTCGGCTTACGCTGCTGCAAAGGGCGGACTTAAGATGCTTACACGCAACATCTGCTCAGAGTATGGCGAATACAACATCCAGTGCAACGGCATCGGACCGGGTTACATTGAAACTCCGCAGACAGCCCCGCTTCGTGAGAAGCAGCCGGACGGCAGCCGTCATCCGTTTGACCAGTTCATCGTTGCGAAGACTCCGGCAGCACGCTGGGGAAAACCTGAGGAGCTTGTCGGACCTGCAGTTTTCCTTGCATCCGATGCTTCTAACTTCGTAAACGGCCACGTTCTCTACGTAGACGGAGGAATCCTTGCTTACATCGGCAAACAACCGTAAAAAATATGCCGCGTGCTTTTTGGCACGCGGCAGTTTTAATTTATAAAGCGTTTACAATATTCCTTGAGCAAAGGAATATCGTCGGTTGCAGTTTCCCAAAGAATGTCTATGTCGATTTCTCCGTAATTATGCGCCGCAATGTTGCGCATTGCTTTTATCTCATGCCAAGGCATCTTATTATTTACAGTTTTGAATTCATCGGTTAATTTGCTCACCAATTCTCCAATTTGAAGAATGCACATCGAAATTGCGTTCCGCGCAATAAAATCATCTGCGAACGATTGTTGTGTAAGATCAAAGCGTGAAATTGTTGCACTTATTTCATCGGAGTATTGAACAATTTTTTTCAATATTATAACATCTCTACTGTTCATAGAGGATCACCTCGTTTTTTACACAGTCCCGGATAAGCGAACGTTCAAGCGATGCGTAAGTTATAACGTCAACCTCGCGGTCAAGCCTCTCCCGGAGAGCATTTACAAAACCATTGAACATAAACAAGCCACGAAGCTCGCCTTTATCAATGAGTAAGTCAATATCGCTTTCTGAAGTTTGTGTACCATTCGAATATGAGCCGAATAAAGCAACTTTCTTGACGCCGTACCGGCGGGCAACATCGCCGACAACTGTACGGAGTTCGTCAATGGAATACACAGCCATGTTCCCACCTCCTTGTATTTATAGAATAACATATTTCCCAAAGGATTTCAAGCGTTATATTTTGTACCTTTTTCGGTTCCAATTCAAGTAACAAGCAATTTTCCGAAGAAAAATATCAATACGACATATTCATAGCAATTACAAGCAACAGAGCCGGACGCGCAAATCGTCCGGCTCTGTTGCTTCATACATATGATTATTCAAAATATGACTTATCGTGGTAAGCTTTTTTTGCCTGCTCAAGAAGAAAGGTGTCTTCCTTAAACGCCTTATATGCCTTTGC
>JAFQVE010000508.1 GCA_017408185.1 Oscillospiraceae bacterium
CTCGATGTGCATATAAAAGGAAGATAGAATACGAACAAAACAGAAGAAAATGGGGCTGTAGCAAAACAGCCCAGACCGCATAAAGTGTAAAAGTGATATTTTTTTGCAGATAACATCGAAAAGGTATATGGTATGAAGTTTGAAAGTAAATTGAAAATTCGGCAGAAGCCGAATTTGAGGATTTAGTTACACTTTATGCGTAAAGCAAATCGGACCTCTCGACGTACTTATGTACTACTTCGGGTCCGATTTGCTCATTCTGCACTATTTTTCTAAAGCCCCAAAGGGATTGTAGCAAAATGCATTTCGCTACAATCCCTTTCGATAAAAAAAGCTCACAGCAAATTCATGCCGCGAGCTTTTTTATCGTGTTATTTAAATTTCCAGCGAGGATCAATTACTCCGATTATGTTGTTGTGGGCGATTTCAATTTCCTCGTCGCTCATAACATTGAGCCAACTGAGCGTTGACATATAACGTTGAAAGAAAGATTCTCCGTAAGTATGGCTACGCTCCAGCATATACGCACGAAGCTCGAGAGGGGAAAACCCGGTTGCGTTTTTTATAACATGGCGCATATGGCTGACGTCGTAAAAGCCGCATTCCGCTGCAATGTCTGCAAGTGGAAGCTCGCTGAACCGCATAAGCCTGATCACGCTTTTCATTCGTATGTTATTATAAAAAGTATGAAAGGTTTGGCCTGTGCATTCTCTGAATTTTTCACCGAAAGACCGTTGTGACATAAAAGAAACTTTCGACAGTTCGGAAAGTGTGAGTTCGCGCGTCGCGTTTTCGTTTATAAACTCCGTTGCGGTTTTTATAATCTCAAGTTGCTCTTTTGCGCGCTGAAGCTTAATGAATGAAAGTTCCTCCGGCGTTTTTCTCAGCATAAGCTCAAAAACACGAGAAATGTTCCTGTAAATTTTATCGGTATTCATATCAAGCTTTCGTGAAAATTCGGCATAAATCTCTTCGAAAAGAATATCTGCACATTCCTTTTCTTTACCGGAAAGGGAATTGTAAGGAGAAAGCAAAAGCTTGTCAAAGGCAGATGAAGCATAGTTCAACGGTTGGTATGGCATTATGTTTTTGCTTTGAAGATCCTCGTAAATGTTTACGGATATGACACGTATCGCTTCAAGGTCAATATCGGATGCATCTACGGAATGTATGGTAAAGGGGTGTATTAACAAAAGGCTTCCAGGTGTCTGGATGATTTTCTCTCCGTTTACTGTTTGTGTGTATGTTCCGGAAATGGTATACCAGAGCTGAGGGAAATCATGCCAATGAGGGCCATCGATTAACAACTGGTCAAGTGTGCGTATGGAAAACGGCAACGCACGGCTTACTTTATGCGATTCTTTAAGTGCAGGTCTCGGCATATTTCCGGGAATATACGGCGGTATTACGTTCACGATTGCTCACTCCCTTCTTTATTTAATTATACCCCGAAGTGTAACGTGGTGTCAAGAGTGAAAACCAAGAGAGGAATTCTGGAAAAGTTTGCGAGAATTTACCTTTGCTTTTCTTTGCGGAAATGTTACAATAATGGTGTTCAATGCGGTGATTTTGCCGTGTGTAAAGCTTACGCTTTTTCCTGAAAAAGGATAAAATCGTGAGATGAAAATATAAAACGAAAATTTTTGGGAGGAAGAACAGAATGAAAAAACTATTATCAATTATCCTTGCGGCGGCGATGATGCTCTCTCTCATCCCGTCAGTATTTGCATCGGGAGAGGAGTTTGAGCTTACCTTTGGCGAAGGTGGAATAAACACTTTTGTCAAGGGGAAGTCTAATAGACATAGTGTCCAAATAACCAACAACAGAGTTGAATTTCTTGACGCTCGTACAGATACGTATGCAGGCAATAATGTCAGTACACACACGATGTATGTAGCGTTACCGTTTACAGCGAAAAACACGGGCACATATGAAATTCAATTAAAAACGGACAACCCTACAGATACATCTGCCGATGTCTCGATATTTATTGTTGAAGATACAGGGACGTCCAGGTGTGGTAATCGAGCCGATCATGCGAAAAACTTGGAAGGAGAACAAACTCAGCTCGACGCAACCGAAGGCACAATGGCGTGCTATTTCTTAGGTTGTGGAATGAACCAAAGTGATACGAATACAAAGGGAGACGATTACAGTACGGAATACGAGTATGGTTGGCGCGGACGCTTTAATTTCAGCAAAGCAAAAAAAGATACGTATGCTCCGGTAATCAACGGAAGCAAGGCTGCTACTACAGAGTTGGTTTCAGGAAAATCATATTACTTTATTCTGTATTGTGACGATGAATCGGCTGAATTTGTGACCGAGACATACCTAACCGAAACAAGTACTAAGCTACGTCAGCATTTTTTCCTTTCAGGTATTAAGTTCGTTCCCGTTGAAGCGGCTGCAACTCCGGAAACGGTTTCGTTCATCGTTTCGGATGTTGAGGGGGTTACGGCAAAGATTGGCAGTGCCGATGTAGAAAAGGGGAAGGCTCAGAGTGCGGGATACGGAAAAACCCTTAGTCTTTCGGCAGTAAATACCGCTGATAAAATCTTCCGTTACTGGAAGAGCGGAAGCGCGGACAACGGCAGCTACTACAGCAACCTGGCGAATATTGAGGTTCCGCTTGTTTCCAATATGACATTTACCGCAATATACGAGGACGTAGTCGCAACATCCGGAAAGAGCGTTCAGTTCTTTAATCAGAACAAAGCGTTCATTGATGAAAAGACAACTTCGGGAACAACTCTTCCGAAAAGTGATTTCCCGACTGCAACACTGAAAGGCTTTAGCGATTTCCTCGGATGGTATAAGAGCACAGAGGACCTTGAAGCAGGAAATAAATTTACAGAGGACACAGAGCTTACAGACGATGTAACCCGTGTTGTTGCACAATTTGCCGAAACAGGAAAAACACTTTCCAATACTCTAAGAGTAAGCGGTACAGCAAAAGATAGCGTTGCATATGCAGAAGCGGTCGAATGTACGGGTGATGATAAAACCACCGCATGGAAGCGTGATGGACGTGTTGTAAGCTACGGTAAGGATTACACATACTTTGCATGGGATATTGACACTGATATCACATCGTCGGATCGGTCTTGTGATGAAGTAACTCCCATTATAGTACTTGACAAAAATTCAAGCGGTGAATATATGATTGAGTATGATAAAAACGGTTACACGGTGCTTGAAGCAGGTATTCTTTTCGGCTCGGACAAATCTACTGTCGACAGCTACCTTTCAAAAGCAAAAGTATCCGAGCTTTCAGACCACGGTCAGTTTATGGCCGCGCCGAATGGAAATGAAGGCGCGCTTTACACCGGAGCACGCGGTTATCTTGTTTACGAGGATAATGGCGAAAAGAAAATCATCTATGCAAACACGTATATGGACTAATCATTAAATCACACAACAGGGGAGAATGGACGGGGTTCACTCTCCCTTTTATAATCCGAGGAAGGAGAACAATATATGAAAACTAAAATGAACAGAATGTTATCATTACTGCTCAGCTTAGCGCTTATAATATCCCTGCTTCCGGTGATGCCTGCATTTGCAACGGGGGTTGAGCAGAAGCTTGAAATATCTGAAATTATAGCAAAAAACACAAGTAGTGCTTCGGAATCAGTTGAGCTTGCCGGTTCTGCTCTTTCATGGCAAGGTATACAGGTTCGGAGATACAGTTCAGGGGGTACATCGACGCATCGTCAGTTCGTTGCGCTGAAGGTGAATGTTGCAACACCGGGCAAATATAATGTTTATTTTAAAACCAACAATCCTACGGAGATATCCATTGCACCTGCGATTGCGATTGTAAAATACAATTCTGCAATGGACAGCGCAAAAAATACTAATGCGATTATCGAAACGAACGACAATCTTCTTGGCTATTTCAACTTTTCAGCGGCAACTGCAGGAGAATATGCGCCGGTTACGAAGGATGGAAGTACCGATGGAGAAAAAATAACAGTAGAACTTGAATCAGGGGACTATTGCGTTCTTTTTGCGGGAAACTTGACTTCCCACAGCCTTAATCCATATGCAAAAGATGCAGATGGGAATGTGGTTGAAACTACCACTGATGATGCAAGTAATAATGGAATAAAAACCAAGCAGGAAATGTATCTTTCAGGAATAAGGATTGTTCCGGAAGGACAGCCGGTTTCTGAGGATGAGGTTGTTCGCCTTCCCGAGAGCATAACAGCCGATGTGGGCGAGGGAGTTCTCAATGTCGGAACCTCGTATCCTGTTACGGTTACGGACAATAACGGAAAAACGCTTGCGGACGGTATTGAGCTTTCTTACAAATCCGACGATGAAGATATTGCGACGGTAGATAACAGCGGAATACTAAAGCCGCTTGCACCCGGCAGGGCGAAAATCACGGTCACAGCAAGCCTTGGTAAGGATAAAATATCGACGGAATTCGAAGTGAATATAATCGGTTCGAATTTGCTTAGCTTCAAGAAAGTGAACCACGGCGAATTTGAGCGGGATATTTACCTTACCGATAAGTCAAACATAACCGATCCTAAGCGTTCGTATTGGAAGGCAACGAAAAACGCTACAACGTATAATTATGAATATACGCTTCTGAGTGATGTTGTTTCCGAAATAACAGGTGAGAAAACAAATATTGCAAAATTCTCGCTTGCGCCGACGGGAAATTCCAACAAAATAAGAATTCAGAGCTATCAGGGCAGTCCGACCGGCTCGAGCGACCAGAGAAACATTGTGCAGGCAGAGGCGGGAAAGCTTTATGAATATACCGGCTATATAAAGAGCGAGAACACAAACACGCTCCCGTCGGCAACGATGAGAGCTTATTATTACAATGACCTTACTTCAAACGGCGTGACGGTAAAGAGTATCGCCACATCTCCGTGGGCAGAAAAGAGCGGTGATCAGGACTGGACCAAATTCACGGTCGGAGCTCTTTATTTAAATTACGGATATACGGATGTTTATGGTCTGGAAACGCGTATGGACTTTACCGCAGCAGAGTGTAAGGGTGTGGATGTTCTTGTGTCGCATATTTCCGTTCACGAGGTTGCATTAGACCGTGCAGAGCTAACGGTTGCAGGAGAAATTGAGAACTTGAGCTACGGAGACACAATTGAGACGAAACTCGCACTTTACTCAAACACCGGAACGCCCATAACAATCGGTGCGGCGCTTAGTGGTGACGAGATTAAATATACTTCATCGAATGAGAATGTTGTGACAGTTGACGAAAAGACAGGTATCGTGACCGTGGTATCAGATGGTGAAACCACGATAAGCGCTGCCGTAACGATAAACGGCATAACCCGAAATGCTTCGTTACCGTTGAACATCGGCAGCGTCGGGCGTGTTATAAGCCGTGCTGTGGTTTCTTCCAATAAAACGGATTTCCTCCGCGGCGAAACATCGAGAACAAGCTATAAGCTTTTCTACAATGACGGAGAAGAGTATACAGGAGATAGCACTGTTTACTACTATGAGAGCGAAAATCCCGGCATTGCTTCCGTTTCGCAGGATGGAGTTATCACCGCAAAGTCTGCGGGAAACACAAACATTCTTCTCAGGATAGAAGCTGACGGAAATGAGCTTTGCGGAGTACTTCCGGTTGCGGTTGCGGATCCTTTCCCTCTTGAACGTGCGGAAATCTATGGCGACAACACCGTTGAAGCCGGATTTGCAACACGCCTTTCGGTAAAGGCAACCCATGAGGGCGGAAAAGCGGCAAACCTTCACGCATGCACCGTAGCATTCTCGCTGGTTGATGAAGGAGACGCAGAGTATCTTACCGTAAATTCGGAAAGCGGTGAAATAACCGGAGTTAAAGAAAAGGACGGACCGGTTAATGTGATTGTTACCGTAACGTGCGGCGAGTCGAGCGTGGAAAGCGAAACATTCCCGATAACAGTAACTCCCAATTCTCCAAAGAGCCAGCTTATCGACTTCAGAAAGCCCGGAGCTGGATATGCCTATAATGTGTCGATGGATGATTATGGTTGGGAGATAAACCGAGAAAAGACAGCAAACATAATCGGTACAGTGCCGACATCAAAGCTTCGTTGTTATGCTCAGGCGGTGCAGGCACAGATCACAGAGGTGGGGAAAACTCAAAATGCTGAGCTTGCAATAGATGTTTGGGTTAACTATACCGGGTGGTATGATATAGATTTCTGCGGCGTGCTTTACTATAGAGGAGCAAATGATGCGGCACTCTATATGGATGGAAAATATATGGGCGATTTCAACTTCTGGACGGATACCACCGAGAACAGAAAAAACAACTCGCTTGTTTCGCTAAACACTATGTATCTTACAGAAGGGCGCCATACCTTCACTGTTCGGGCGATGAGTAAATGCCCTTCCGGAAGCTATGCATACGTGCTTCCTGCGTACCTTTCTCTTGAATATGTTGAGGGTATCGGTGGCATGGACGAGATTATTCTTTCTGCTGAGAAAACAAATCTCGCAGTGGGCGAGACATCGACGCTTTTGGCAAGCGTTATTATGCAGGGCGGCAGGGAGTATAAATTCGGAAACAACCACGCAGGGAAAAAAGACGATGCCGCAAATCTCACACTCGTAAGCTCCGATACCGCTGTTGCTTCGATAAAGAATGGTATTATCACTGCCGTTTCTCCGGGAAAGGCAACAATAACGGCTACGGCAATCATTGGAGAAGACACGATAACAGAAACACTTGATATAACGGTTAATGAAGAAACGCTCTCGTATTTTGAACTTGAGTATAATGCTTTTGATATTCACGTCGGTTCAAAAGAATCGGTTGCGGTGAACGCATATCTCACAAGCGGTGAGCCGGTTTCAAACGCTGACCTTAAAATCTCCTACGCTACCGTTGATAAAACTGTTGCAGTATACGAGAGCGGAGGCTTGAATGGATTAAAGCTTGGAGAAACAGAAATGACTGTAACCGTCACGCTTGGAAGCGTAACGCTCGATAAAACAGTTCCGGTAAGAGTTATTGCTGACGGCTTTGCAAGCGTTGTTGTCGATGCGGTATCGCAGGTAATCAAAACCGACGGAGAGGGCACGAATATTGTTGTAAAGGCATATGACAATAAGGGCGAAGAGCTTGATATATCAAATGCTGAGATTACATACAAAAGCTCGGATGAAAGCATTGTCTCCGTTGATGGTACGGGTTGGGTAACCCCTGTTTCCGAGGGCGTTGCAGAGATAACGGCAACTGTTGTGCTTGACGGAACAGCTCACAGTGCCTCTGTCTCTGTCTCCGCCCGTTCCGGCAAGGTGAAGTCTACCTATTACACAGCAGAAAGAGTGGCGAATGCGCGTGAGAATATACAGAAGTATGAGTGGGCGCGCGATACTGCCGAGGCGGCGATTGAAGAAGCGGATAAATACCTGCCGTATTATGATTACATATATAATATGATACCGGCACATACGCTTCCTCGTGCGTTTGACCTCGTTGAAACCGAGGATCCGCTTATCTGGCGCTGCTTCTATTGCGGTATTGACCTTAACTATAAGTATGGTAAGTATGCATGGAAGATAGATGCAATAGCACGTCCGTGGAAGATACAGTGTCCGGATTGTAAGCGCCTTTTCCCGAGTAATGACTTCGGCGCATACTACGAGCGCGGTTTGGATGAACACGGCGAGTTTGACTATACCCTCGCAAGAGAAGAAAACGGTATTCTCTGCGGACGCGGTTACCGTGATGCAAGCGGGAAGTATATAGTACATGACTGGGCAAAGGATAACCCGTACGGTTACGGCGACCCGAAGGGTAACCTTTATAACGAAACATATGAAGAGCTTCATGCTGCAGGTGCGGTAGATCCGTTCTACGGCGATAAGATAACCCAGGGCTGGGGCGATTTCAAAATCGGCGGCGAGTCCGGCGTTCCGAATACCGGATATTTCTGGGGCGTTGACGATGGATTTGGTTATGATACCGGACGTTACAACGACAAAGAGGGAACGGCGGTTAAAAACGTTCATCGTTATATCGCAGTTTTTGCGCACGACGGCTTATGGTATGGCAGTGGGTCGGTGAACCCGGCAGTGATTCGCTATGCGCTTAATGCATTCCGCGAAGCATACGTATATACCGGAGATAAGAAATACGGTATTGCAGGAGCAATAATTCTTGACCGTATCGCAGACCTCTATCCCGATATGGATTACGGAACCGATTGCCCGAATCTCCAGTCCTCGCATGACGGAGGCGGCAATGGTAAGGTTGTAGGTCGTATCTGGGAAAATGCTTTCAATAAGAATCTTACAATGGCATACGATGCATTCTTTGATGTTTACGATGAGCCGGAGGTTATAAATTATCTGTCTGCAAAGGCAGAACAATGGAAGCTTGATAATAAGAAAATAAATGGTGAGCTTATCCGCCAGAATGCGGAAAAGAACCTTCTTGAAGAAACCTATAATGCATTGAAAAACGGACAGATAATGGGTAACTTCGGAATGAGGCAGGATACCCTTGCAAAGGCTGCCGTAATTCTTGACCGTCAGCCTGAAACTCAGGAAATGATTGATTTCATATATCAGACAGGCGTTTCGTCGCAGACATTCTCTTCGGGCGGAAACATGCGTTCTGCTCTGATAAATCAGATAGACCGTGATGGCTACGGTGACGAGTCATCGATGGGATATCTGCGTAGTTGGAACTCATATTTACTGAGCATGGCACATACTCTTGAAGGATATCCGGGTCTTCGTGAGGAGGATGACCTTTTCAAAAATCCTAAGTTTATCAAAATGCTTCTTATGGGTTCGGATTTAATTTTAACGGGAAATAACACC
Organism: Oscillospiraceae bacterium; assembly: GCA_017408185.1. The sequence goes on from JAFQVE010000508.1 coordinate 8,813, forward strand.
CCAAATATCGGTGACAACTCCTCGACCTTCGGAGGCGCGGGCTTGCCCGTCTATAGCGATGAGTGGCTTGAAGGTTTCAGGGTTTCGAAAAATCCGCTTTTTGCTCAGCTTCTCTGGTATGCAAACGGAAACACAGCGGAGGGATTGCATTATGACATATTTACCAAGAATCCCGAATCTCCGCAGGCGGTGATAGAGGCGGCAATAGAAGAGCATGGCGAGCTTGAGCTTTCCAAAAGCTCGATAGCTACGGGTTATGGCTTTGCAGCGCTCCGTAATGGCGTGATGTATGAAAAAGTTACAACCCCGACACGAACAAACACCATGCGTGACTGGTGGATGTATTTCGGTGGTGCGGCAACAACTCATAAGCATATGGATGCGCTTAATCTCGGTATTGATGCATTCGGTCTGGAAATGGCGCCGGATCTCGGATACTTCTCATCCTCGGGCGGTGCGGGAACCAGCCAGGGCGGTAACTGGATTGAGAGCACACTTTCACACAATACCGTGCTTGTAAACGATACTCCGCAGGTGAGAATAAAGCAAGCGGGATATCCGTATCACTTTGATGATGCCGGCTCGGTAAAGCTTATGGATGTAGATGCCCCGCAAGCATATCCCGGTGTTACAGATACTTATCGCAGAACGGTTGTTTCGATTGATATTGATGATTCTGTTTCCTATGCACTTGATTTCTTCCGCATTGTCGGTGGTGATGAGCATCTTTACAGCTTCCACACCCAGTCTGAAGAATCTGTGATAGAGGGTGTCGAGATGGTAGCTCAGCCGAAAGGAACCTATGCCGGAATTGATGTTCCGTTTGGCGAAGATGTTGAGTACACGGCGACTAACGGCTTTAACTGGCTTGCGAATGTTGAACGTGCCTCCGCACCGGAAACCGGTGAATTTTCGATAGACTTTAAGATAAAAGATTATCAGAAGGTGATTCGGGGAAAACGGAATCTTCACGTGAAGCTCACTCAGCTTAACGGCTTTGAGATTTTCGAGGTTGCGCGTGCAGACGGACAGCCGGTTCAGCATAAAGTGAATCCGGAATGGACAGATTACCTTCTCGTCCGCCGAAGCGGAAAAGACCTTGATACGCTCTTTACATCGGTTATTGAACCGTACGAGGATGAGAGCAAGATAAATAAGCTTTCACGTGTTAGTGTAGCAAGAAAAGACGGTAAAGCACTGCGTCTTGACGAGCCGGTTGCCGCAATAAGAGTAGAGCTTAAAAACGGACGCACCGACTATGTTGTATATGCAGACGATAATGAGACCGCGTATGAGGTGACGGATGCGGAAAAGGGAGTAAGCTTTGATTTCTGTGGGTTTGTTGGAGTGTATAGCGTAAATGCTGATGATAGCAGTGATGTTGTAAGAACATATCTCCATGACGGTAAGACTCTCGGCGAAGCAATACAGAACAAAGATGCCGCCGTAACAGGCGAGGTAGTGAACTTTACAGAAACGCTCGAGTTTAAGAACTTCATTGAAGTGACCTTGAACGAAAGCATCGACCCGCAAGAGCTTGTTGGAAGAATGATTGTTATCAACAACGACGGCGGTCAGAACGGCTCATATATCATAAAGAGTGCCGAGAAAAAGGGTGACAATGTTCTTATCGGCACGGGAGATGTAACGCTTATCCGCTCACTGACAGCTGATGGTAATGATTATGTGATGAACATTGCAAAAGGCGATACTTACAGAATCCCGCTTACTTATACAACCGATAATGCGCCGGAGATTGGTGTTTCCGGAACGTTTACAACAAGCGCCGGAAGCTCGATAAAGATTCCACTTAATGTTACAAGCGATCGTGAGTATACGCTTATCGGAACAAGCCTTCCGCGCGGAATGAGCATTAACGCCGAAGCCGGAGTTCTCACATGGAAGCCGGATGCTTCACAGGTCGGAGATAACCACGTTGCGGTAACGGTTGACAATGGCGTCCTTTCTGATACCGTCCACTTTGCGGTGACGGTTTATGGTGCGACGACCGGAGAAACATCAGCAGGCAAAACAGAATCCTCATCAACAGGAAATACCGATACCCCCGCCGGTGTCGGCGGAGGAGGCGGAGGCGGTGGCGGCGGTGCCGCACCGACCGACAAACCGGAAGATAAAACGAACACCGGTGAAACAGACACAAGCGGTGAAAGCGGAGAAAACGGAGGAAACACTGATAACGCGGGCACGGAAAATGGCTCTCTCCGTTTCACAGATCTTGCTAACTGCACATGGGCAGCGGATGCAATAAACGTACTTGCAGCAGA
>JAFQVE010000058.1 GCA_017408185.1 Oscillospiraceae bacterium
AGCGAAGTTTCCGGAGAACAGCCGATAACCGAGCTGTAGGGACCGGTCATACCGAGGTCGCATATAAATCCGGTGCCGCCGGGGAGAATTTTTTCGTCCGCGGTCTGGACGTGCGTGTGAGTGCCCCACACAGCGGAGAGCCTGCCGTCAGCATAAAAGCCGAACGCCTGTTTTTCGCTTGTCGCCTCGGCATGGAAATCACAGACGGCAAAGTCGTATTTTCCGGCGCAGTCGGCAAGGATTTTGTCAAGCGCAAAGAACGGACTGTCCGCACCTGAGGTCATTCCGCATCTGCCGATGAGGTTTATAACGAGGGCGCGGCGGCCGAATGCGTCAAAAATCCCGTAGCCGCAACCGGGCGCGTCACCGGGGACGTTGTGCGGGCGAAGCAGGGACGGCTCGTTTTCGATGTACGGAGCGATGCGGTTTTTGCCCCACATATGATTGCCGAGAGTGATGACATCCGCGCCTGCGCGAAAAAGCATATCTGCGCTTTCGGGCAGGATTCCGACCATATCTGCATTCTCTCCGTTTATCACGCAAAAGCGTGCGTTATATTCTTTTTTCAATGCGTTTAAGTTGGCTTTGACGGCGTGTACGCCGCTTTTGCCGACAACATCGCCTATTGCAAGAATTTTCAATGAGGTTACCTCTTTCTGAAAAAAATAAGTGGTGTAATCTATATGATATTGTATCACAAATATCCGGATTACACCACAGTATTTTTGAATTTTATTTTGCGTAGTCGATAGCGCGGGTTTCACGGATAAGGTGAACCTTGATCTGACCGGGGTATTCAAGGTCGCTTTCTATCTTCTTTGCAAGCTCGCGGGAGAGGAGAATGAGCTCATCGTCATTAACCTCATCCGGCTTTACGATTATGCGGACCTCACGGCCTGCCTGAATTGCGTAAGAGCTTTCGACGCCCTTGAAGCTTGTTGCAATTTCTTCAAGCTTTTCAAGACGCTTGATGTAGTTTTCAAGGTTTTCGCGGCGTGCACCCGGGCGTGCGGCGCTGATTGCGTCTGCAGCCTGAACGATGCAGGCGATAACCGTTCTCGGTTCAACATCGCCGTGGTGCGCGTGGATTGCGTGGATAATCTCTTCGCTTTCCTTGTACTTCTTCGCAAGGTCAACACCGATTGATACGTGAGAGCCTTCAACCTCGTGGTCAACACTCTTTCCGAGGTCGTGCAAAAGACCTGCGCGCTTTGCCATCATCACATCAACGCCGAGTTCTGCGGCAAGGAGACCTGCGATATGGGCAACTTCGATGGAGTGCTTGAGCACATTCTGACCGTAGCTTGTGCGGAAACGGAGACGACCGAGAAGCTTTATAATCTCGGGGTTTAAGCCGTGAACGCCGGTGTCGAACGTTGCGCGCTCACCCTCCTGCTTGATTACGTGGTCAACATCGCGGCGTGCCTTTTCAACCATTTCTTCGATTCTTGCCGGATGAATACGACCGTCGGCGATAAGCTTTTCAAGAGAAATGCGAGCGACCTCACGGCGAATCGGATCAAAGCTTGAAAGCGTGATTGCTTCCGGAGTATCGTCGATGATGAGGTCGACGCCTGTAAGAGTTTCAAGCGCTCTGATGTTGCGGCCTTCGCGACCGATGATGCGTCCCTTCATTTCGTCATTCGGAAGCGGAACGACAGAAACGGTTGCTTCTGCGACGTGGTCTGCCGCACATTTCTGGATTGCGAGAGAGATAAGGTGACGTGCCTTTTCGTCGGCTTCATCCTTAAACTGTGCTTCCAAATCCTTAAGACGGACGGCATAATCGTGGCGAACCTCGGACTCAAGGTTCTGGATGAGATACTGCTTTGCTTCCTCGACGGTATAACCGGAAATTTTTTCGAGCATTTCAAGCTGACTGCGCTTTATCAGCTTAAGCTCTTCGTTGAGTGCATCGTTATCTTTGATTTTCTTTGTAAGAGCTGCGTCCTTCTGCTCAACTGCCTCGTGCTTTTTGTCGAGAGATTCCTCTCTCTGGACTACGCGGCGTTCCTGCTTCTGGAGCTCTGCGCGGCGATCCTTCATTTCGCGGTCGAATTCCGTTCTGCTTTTGTGGATTTCTTCCTTTGCTTCGATAAGCATCTCGCGCTTTTTGCTTTCTGCGGTTTTGATGGAATCATTTACAATTCTTTTTGCTTCATTCTCGGCACCGGAAATAGCTTTTTCAGCTGTTTTTTTACGGAAAGAAATGCCGAGGATAAACGCAACAACTGCGAAAACGGCGACAACCGCCGCAATTACGATCCATGCGATGGGGGAAAGTTCGGAAAAATTCATGTTGGTTGCATTACCTCCTTAGTCTGATGATTGTTTTTAACGTTTTGTTTCAAATCATTATGTAATAAATCAAGTTATTGTAAAAGTGAAATAAATTTCACACAGCGCAATCAATAACAACGATATTATCCACTTATATATTTTAGATGTAAATTGTCAATATGTCAAGGTAAATCGTGTGGATTTTTAAAAAAATTTCTGTTTTTTTATTCTTGACATTTTCTTCGCGAGAAGATAACATAAAAGCAGACCATATTACGGAGGGAAACAAATGCTTGATGAACTTGGTATAAACGGCTTTGTGATGGAGCAGGATAAAAAGTATTTAAAGCTCGGCACAGATGCAATGCTTCTTTCGGAGTTTGCGCGAATAAAAAAGAATGATAAAGTCTGCGATCTCGGCTGCGGAGCGGGCGCGGTTTCGATTCTGCTTGCGGCACGGCATGAGAGCATAGAGCTTTGCGGAGTTGAAATCGTGGAGGGCGCGGCGAAGCTTTGCCAACGTAATATAGCACACAACAATATCGGAAGCAGAATGTCGGTTTATCACGATGATTTAAAGAATGTGCGCGGTTTATTTTCCGCAGGGAGCTTTGATGCTGTGGTGTCCAACCCTCCGTTCATGCAATCCGGGAGCGGGCTGCACACGGAAAGCGAAGAGCTCCTCTGTGCCAGAATGGAAATATGCTGCACTATTGATGATGTGTGCGCCGCGGCAGCATATCTTCTTAAATTCGGAGGCAGCTTTTCTCTTGTATACCGTCCGGCACGGCTTGCAGATTTATTCCGCGCACTGGAAAAGCACGAACTTGCGCCTAAGCGGATGCGGCTTGTGCAGGATACTGCAGCTGCAGAGCCTTCTCTCGTGCTTGTTGAAGCGCGGAAGGGAGGAAAAAGCGGAATAAAGAATATGCCGACGCTTATCCTCAAAAATCCTGACGGAAGTGAAACCGAGGAAACGAAAAAGATATACCGGAGAAATTGATGTTCGTTATTTTGACGGTTTTGAAAGGGCGGTTTTGTGTAAAATGACGAAATTACTCTTTCTTTATTGATTATCAACAAAAGATGCTTGCAATACGAAGGAAAGTATAGTATAATATAATTAATCCAGTGACTGAATTAAAAAAGAAAGAGGTTATGTAAAATGGCAGAAGAAAAAGTAATGAACGGTGCCGGCATTGCAGAGCTTGGCTTCCCGATGTGGCCGGAGCTTGCTCCCGAGACACCCGATCAGGTTGCAGACCTTCTCAGAACAGGTAAGGTTTGCTATTGGACAGGTCCGGTAGGTATGCAGTTTGAGGAGATGTGGGCTGAGTGGATCGGCGCAAAGATGGCTATCTCCACAACAAACGGTACTGCTGCTCTCCATACAGCTATTTCCGCTCTCGGCATCGGCCCGGGAGATGAAGTTATCGTTCCGTCCTATTCCTTTATCGCATCTTCCTTCTCTATCCTTCAGGCAGGTGCTATCCCGGTATTCGCTGATGTTACCGACGATCACACTCTCGACCCGAATGATATTGAGCATCGCATCACTCCGAGAACAAAGGGTATCGTTGTTGTTCACCTCTACGGTGGCGTTGCAGATATGGGCCCGATTCTCGAAATTGCAAAGAAGCACAACCTTAAAGTTATCGAAGACTGCGCACAGTGCTTCGGCGGCGAATACAAAGGCAAGAAGGCAGGCACCCTCGGTGACGTCGGTTGCTTCAGCTTCTGCCAGAGCAAGCATTTTACAACCGGCGGCGAAGGCGGCATGGTTGTTACAAACGACGAAGAAGTGGGCTGGGAGTGCCGCTCCTTCCGCGATCACGGCTACGATGTTAAGAAGCGCATGAGCATGCTCGCTCTTGAAGAGAAGCTTCCGTACATCCACAACCGCGTCGGCTTCAACTACCGTATGACAGAGATGCAGTCTCTCATCGGTATCAACGAGCTTAAGAGAATGGACAGCTGGAACCTTGCACGCCGCTATAAGTACGCTAAGATGTACGACGATGCATTCACAGGTCTCAAGGGCATCAAGAAGCTCCCGACAAACACAGCAGAGCGCAAGAACTCCTACTGGTGGTACACAATCAACCTCGACCTCGATGCACTTGACTTCAAGGCTGACGGTATGATCAAGGAGCTTATGGCTATGAACATCCCGTGCTACGGTATTCAGTGGCCGGAAGCATACGAAGAGAAGGCATACAAGGAGCACGGCGGATTCGGTGCAGCTAAGTTCCCGTTTGAGTCTAAGGAGTATACAGATCCGAAGTCTGCAGATTACACAAACGTTCTCTGCCCGAAGGCAAAAGCTCTTCGTGATGAGACCTTCTCCCTCTTCCTCCATCCGTCATGGGAGCCGGTACATATCGAGCGTTGCATTGCTGCAGTAAAAGAAATCCTTGCAAAACACACAAAGTAGAGTTATAATTAATTTATGCAGTGAAAAAACGGACGCATGTCCGTTTTTTCCGTATAGATTTGTATGGGTGAAATATCACCCCGAAAGGAATGAAAAAAATGAGAGTGCTTGCTGTCGGATGTCATCCTGACGATCTTGAGCTCAGCTGCGGCGGAACCCTTGCCCGTATGGTAAAGGAAGGCTATGAAGTATACACCTGCCATGTTTGCAACGGCGATATGGGGCATGCTGTCATTATGCCGGAAGAGCTTAACGCAATGCGTACAAAGGAAGCGGAAAACGCCGGTGCCGTTCTCGGTGTAAAGAAGGTTTATAATGTCAATATCGGAGATTGCATGATCTATGCGGACAACATTGATGCCCGCCGTGAAATGGTAAGAATCATCCGTGAGGTCAACCCTGATTTTATCATCACACACGGACCGGACGACTATATGAACGATCATCTTCAGGTCAGCCAGCTTGTTTTTGAAACGAGCTTTACCGCAACCGTCGGACATATGTTCCCTGAAACCGGAGCGCCGACGGGCGGCGTTGTTCCGATTTACTATATGGATAATCTTGCAGGAACAAACTTTGTTCCCGAAATGTATGTTGACGTTACGGACTATATCGATCAGAAGCTCACAGCGGTTGAATGCCATGAAAGCCAGATTGTCTGGATGCGTGAGCATGACAAGATTGACTTTATCGAGTTTGTAAGATCCTGCACGCGTGGACGCGGGCTTCAGTGCGGCGTTATGTATGCCGAGGGCTTTAAGACCTGTAAGGCACACCTTCGCCAGACAACAATGAGACATTTGCCGTAAAGGCTTATTTTAAAGGAGGATAAAATTTATGGATTTCATTAGTACAGTAAAAGGCTCCCTTTTAGAGGGATTCTATCCGGAGGGCTGGGATTTTGAGAAGATTGACAAGTGCTGCTCCAATGCACCTGAGGCGATTTTCGAGCGCCAGAGCTTCTGGAACCCGGATTTTAAGCCGGTACAGTGTGACAACGTTGCGGAATTTGATATGATGATGGGTCACGAGATTGCAAACCAGATTAAAATGGCACGCGATGAAGGCATCAAGCTTGCAATGATTCTTCCGGCGGGCCCGATGGGTATGTACCGCTGGGCTGCATACTTCCTCAATGAGTGGGATATTGACTGCTCTCACGTTTATGGTTTTAACATGGACGAGTGGTCTGATGCAGACGGTAATACGCTTGATCCGTCAAACCCCGGTTCATTTACATACGCAATGCGCGATGCTTTCTACAGCAAGATTAACAAGACTGTTCCGGAGAACCAGAGAAACTTCGCAACGAAGGATAATCTCCCGACATATCCGGAAAAGATTGCAAAGCTTAAGGCTGAGGGTGCACGCCTTATCACAACCTTCGGTATCGGCCGTATGTGCCATATCGCATTCTGGGAGCCGCAGTTTGCAGCAGAGTTTGCAACAGAAGAAGAGTGGAAGAACCAAATGTATCGCATCGGTGCAAAGCTTCATCCGCTCACAATAGAGCAGAATGCCATCACAAGCTTCAAGAGCCGCACAAGCCTTGTTCCGTGCCGTGCAAACACAATCGGCCCCGGGCTCTTCCTTCAGTCTGACAGAATTATCGGCGGTTGCGACGGTGCTCTTTCCCGCGGCATGCAGTGGCAGGGTATGTCTTTGTGGATGACTCTCCGCTACGGTCCGACTCCGTGGATAACTTCTTCTTATATGCCGACTCTTGCAGGAAAGCTCTTCTTCCTTAAAGAGCTTGCAGGTCCGCTCGTTGCAGAGTGCAACTAATTGATATTTAAGTGAGGTAACATATAATGAAAAAAGTAAGATGGGGCGTTATCGGCGCCGGCGGTATTGCTGACAGACGTACACTTCCCGGTATGATGCTTTCCGAAGAGGCAGAGCTTATTGCCGTTATGGAAATCAATGACGAGCTTGCAGAAAAGCTCCGCGAAAAGTACGGTGCAAAGCGCGCTTACACTGACCATAAGGCACTTCTTGCAGATCCTGAGGTTGATGTCGTTTATATCGCATCACCGGTTAATTGTCACAAGGAGCAGGCTATTGATGCTGCTCGTGCAAAGAAGGATATCCTTCTTGAAAAGCCGATCTGCCTTGACATTGCAGACGGTGAAGAGGTTCTTCGCGTTTGTGAGGAAGAGGGCGTTAAGATTGCAACAGGCTTCCTTATGCGCTTCCATGCAATCAATGCAAAAATCCGTGAGATTGTTCAGTCCGGTCAGATCGGTCAGATTATCAACTGCCGTGCTCAGTTTTCTTGCTGGTATCCGGAAATCCCCGGTGCATGGCGTCAGGTAAAGGCTCTCTCCGGCGGCGGTGCGCTTATGGATATGGGCGTTCACTGCATTGACCTTCTTCACTATATCACAGGCTCAAAGGCAAAAAAGGTTGCATCCTTCTGCAAGACAAACACCTTCTCCTATGAGGTTGAGGATCAGGCTTCTCTTATGATGGAGCTTGAAAATGGCGCAGTTGCATATGTTGAGTCCAACTTCAACATTCCGGATGCAGTTCCCTCAAAGCTTGAAATCTACGGTACGGCAGGTTCAATCGTCGCTTACGGCACGCTTTCTCAGGAAGAGGGCGGAACGATCGACGTTATCGCTGCTGACAGCTCTCTCGGCTATGATGCACAGCAGACGAGAGGCGAGGTTAAGAAGATGGAGGTCAAGGTTGAGTTCGGTAATATGTACACCAAGGAGCTTGACAGCTTCGGTCGTTCTCACCGTGACGGTGCTCCGATTGAGGTTCCTGCAGCAGATGCAATTTATGCACAGCGCGTAATTCAGGCTGCATATGAATCTTCAGAAACAGGCAAGTTTGTAGAGCTTTAATACAACAACAAAATACCTCGCTTTTTGCGGGGTATTTTGTGAAAAAAGGAGAAAAAACAATGTTGAAATTCGGCGTTGCAAAACGCGATATCACACCGGAAATCGATATGGTTATTCCGGGATACTATTCAAAGAGATTTGTTTCCGGTGTTATAGATAATCTTTATGCAAAGGCAATGGTTTTTGAAAATAACGGTACGGTTGCCGTTGCTGTTGTCTGCGATACGATAAACCTTCGTCGTGATGATGTGCTCAGAATCCGCCGCGGAATTTACGATAAATGCGGCATACCGGAAAAGAACATCTCCGTTTCCGCGTCTCACACGCACACCGGCGGCCCGTCGTGGCAATGGTATGAGGCGGGTGAGCATGACCCGATTTATATGAATAAGCTTATCACAGCGGCAATTGACGCGGCAGTTGATGCTTATGAAAAGCGCGTGGACGCAAAGCTCGGCTTTGCAAAGTGCGAGGTTCCGGGGTATACCTTTATCCGCCGCTATCTTATGAAAAACGGCAGAGTTAAGACTAATCCCGGTGATATGAATCCCGATATAGTTGAGGTTGTCGGAACTCCTGATGAGTCGTTTGTTGTAGGTAAGGTAACGACGTCTGACGGAAAGCCTCTTGCATTTATTTCAAACTACGGCGTACACCTCGATATGGTCTCCGGAAATAAAATCTGTGCCGATTATCCGGGACACCTTGCAACACTTGTTGCGGAAAAGTTCGGCGAGGACGTTGAAAGCGTATTCTTCACAGGTCCCTGCGGAAACACAAACCACTTGAACCCGTTGCATATCCCGGTGAAATCAAAAATTGAAGAAACGAATCCGGAGCTTCCTATCCACAAGAAAACGGCACACGCGCTCTTTGATGCGCTTTGCGAAATTGAAGGTAAAATCCCGCTTTCGGGAGATGTTTCTCCGGTTGTTTCGCGTGAGTTTGTGTCAGGACGTCTCCGTGTTCCCACAAAAGAGTATGTTGATACTGCATACCGTTTCCTCCACGGCGAAGATGTTATTTTTGAAGGCTACAGTATGGAGCATCTTGGACCTAAGGAGCGTCGGCATATAGCACTTGCAACCGTTGATGCATTCAATAACCCGATTAAGATGATTGATGCTGAGGTTATGACGCTTACGCTGGGGGACAGCGCAATTGTCACGTGGCCGGCAGAGGTGTTTGTAGAGTACGGTAAGGCAGTCCGCGAGAAGTTTGCAGATAAGAATATCATTATCGGTGAGCTTTCAAACGGCTCCTTCGGTTGCTATCTCCCGACCGAGGATGCGATAGAGCAGGGTGGATATGAGCCGACCATTACCGGCGGCACAACTCCCGAGCCCCGCATCGGTACCGATATGGTAAATGCCACAATAGAGCTTCTTGAAAAATCAGGTCTGTAAAATTTAATATTAAAACCCACACTGCCGCAAGGATGAAGC
>JAFQVE010000509.1 GCA_017408185.1 Oscillospiraceae bacterium
ACTTGCAGCAGATGGAATAATAAAGGGAACATCGGAAACCACATTCTCACCTGCAAACAACATCACCCGTGCAGACTTTGCATTGCTACTGGTGCGTGCGTTCAAGCTCACAAGCGATAACTCCGAAAACTTTGCAGACGTATCTGCATCGGATTACTTCGCATCCGAGCTTGCAATAGCGCGCAATACCGGCATCGTCAACGGTATAGGTGATAACAAGTTTGCACCACGCAACTCCATCACCCGCCAGGATATGATGGTAATAGTATATCGGGCGCTGCAGAGCCAAAGCCTTCTCCTTGAGGAGAAGGGGGACCGCCGAATGGCGGTGGATGAGGTGTTATCGCAATACTCCGACTTCACCTCTGTCGCACCTTATGCCCGCGACGCTGTCACCGCCCTCATCGGTGCAGGACTCGTCAACGGTAAATCCGGCAACATCGCCCCGACAGATTATACAACAAGAGCAGAGGTTGCAGTGCTCATTAAACGCATATTGGATTATGTAAAGTAGGAGGAAATTTTACCATGAAAAAACTTATCGCACTTACCCTTGCAACAGTAATGCTTCTCGCGCTTTGCGCATGCGGAGGCGGAAGCGGAGCGGGAAACTCAGACATTTCCTATGACATCCCCGAAGGGAAAGCAATCCCCGACGATGCAGTGCTTGACGTCACAATAGCAAGTCACGCATCCTGGCCGTATGATGAAAACTGGAAGGTATGGGAGTACATAAAGGAATCCGTTGGCGGAACGATAAACGTAAACGCTATTCCGTCATCCGATTTCGGAACAAAGTTCACTCTCGTAATGGCAACTCCCGACAGCTTGCCGGATGTGTTTGGCTTTATGAACAAGCCTGGAAAGTTTTCGGATTACAGTGAACAGGGCGCGTTTGTAGCGTTTGATGATTACGCAGAATTCATGCCTGATTATAATAGATTCTGGAACTCTCGTCCAGAGGAAGAACAGTGGATGAAGGATACACGTAAGGGTATTGACGGTAAGGTTTATTTCACTCCGATTTATGGTATGGAGCGCTCAAAGAATATCCGTTCATGGCTCTACCGTAAGGATATATTCGAAAAGCATAATCTTAAAACTCCTGAAACGATTGATGAGCTTTACGTAGTCTGCAAACAGCTTAAAGAACTGTATCCGGATTCCTATCCGTTCTGCCTGCGCTCGGGATTGGCTAACATAAACGTTATGGGACCGTCGTGGAAGCCGCATTTCCGCTATGGCGCATACTATGATTTCATGAATGAGAAGTGGTGCTACGGAGCAAGTGAGCCGGCAATGCGCGAAATTGTAGAGTTCTTAAAGAAGATGGTAGACGAAAAGCTTATGCCGGCAGACTTCTTTAATATTAGTGCAACCTCATGGCAAGAGCTTCTTTCTACCGACCGCGGCTTTATCATGCCGGAATATCAGATTCGTATAGATTTCTTCAACAACATCGGTCGTGGAAAGAATCCGGAATATACAATGGCAGCAACAAAGCCGCCGAAGGCAGAAAACGGTCTCGGTGTTTCCATGATGAACAAGTACAACAATGATCCTACAGGTATGGCTGTTCCGAATACCGGTGATGAAGGTAATATTGCAAATGCAATGAGATACATCAACTGGTTTTACTCCGATGAAGGGTCTGAAATCGTTTCCTGGGGCAAGGAAGGCGTAACGCACGAGGTAGTTGACGGCAAGAAACGTTTCATCTTCCCTGAAAACGAAAACAACGCTCAGATTCTGTACGGCTTCCAGACAATCGGTTCGTATCTCCGCATCGATCCGGCAGCGGCAGAAGCATGTATGTCCGAGGAGCAGGCAGCAACCACTGACTTTGCGCTTGAGCACACTCATGCAGAGCTTGAGCCGACCACATATATGAGTCTGTCATCTGCTGAGGCGTCCGCCATTGCTGATTACAACACATCTCTCGACACATTTGTAAAGGAAAACCTCCAGAAATTCGTTCTCGGTCAGCGCCCGATGTCCGAATGGGATAAGTTCCAGGAAGAGCTTTCGCAGATGCCGATTGCTGAAGTTCTTGCAATTTATGAACAGGCATACAACAGAATAAAGTAAAGGAATAAGCAGAATGAAAAGTAACATGGTGCCGTTTCGTATGGCGGGGAATTTGTATTTTGTGGGAAGTCGTAATCCTTCGTCGCACTTGCTCGATACGGGAGACGGACTTATACTTATTGACACAGGATATGAAGAAAATGCAGAAATGATAGTGAATTCCATGAAAACGCTGGGATTTGACATCCGCGACGTAAAGTATATTATCCATTCTCACGGTCATGGTGACCACACCTTTGCTACGGCAAAGCTTGTGGAAATGTCCGGTGCAAAAACGTTTCTCAACAGCGCTGATATACGCTATCTTGAAGGTAGATTTACTCCCGATTTCGACATTAAAGACGGAGATATAATAAAGCTCGGAAATACTGAAATTCTCTGCCTCCACACTCCGGGACATACGGCAGGTACGGTTTCATTCTTCTTTAACATTGAAGAAGACGGAAAGATTTACCGCGCAGGAATGTTCGGTGGAGCGGGAACAAATCAGCTGAGGAAAGATTATCTTAAAAACAAAGGACTTAACACATTGCCGAGAGGTCAGTTTCTGAAAAGTGTCCAGCGCCTGAAGCAAGAGCATGTTGACATTTTTGTTGGCAACCACTCATGGCAGAATGACACTTTGGGGAATTACGAGAAAAGCCTGATATCCGACACAAATCCATTTATAGATGAAAGCAGCTGGGGAAAGTTTCTCGATAAAATCACAGTGGATTTCTGGAATGTAATTGAAGAAGAAAAAACGACTCACTTTATAAACTACGCACACCGAGGTGCAAGTGAATATGTTCCGGAGAATACATTCCTCGCATTTTACACCGGAGTGTATATGGGAGCCAACGGAATTGAAACGGATGTCCACGTTACAAAGGACGGAGTAGCTGTTCTTTTCCACGATGATACGCTTGACCGCGTAACGGGCG
>JAFQVE010000510.1 GCA_017408185.1 Oscillospiraceae bacterium
CTGTTTCTGCATCCGCTGCAGGAATCTTTTCAAAATATGCCTTCACGCTTGTGTTGACATTTATTGTGAAGGTTTCCTCTGCCTTTGTCGAGAGAACCTTTCCTGTTGCATCTGCCCAGTATGCGAACTCATAGCCATCTGCTGCGGTTGCTGTTGCAGATACCTTCGTTCCGATTTCGACCTCGGATACTACTTCCGTAAGGAATGTTTGTACAGTTCCTCCCGGCATTGCCTCGATGCCGACATTTACCATTGTGTCAGCTATTGCCTCGCCCGGCTTGTTGACCGTTACTGAGATGTCTGTTGTAAGAGTATTTGCAACCTCTGCACCATTTGCAGTTGCTGTGATCGTTACCTTACCTTCTTTAAGAGGTGTTACCAAACCTGTTTCTGCATCAACCGTTGCGATATCGGTGTTGCTTGAGGAGTATGTGAATGTTGCAGCCTCCGCTGTTGAGGAAATAAAGCCCGTTGCGGATACTGTTGCGTTCTCTCCGTTATCAACGTTTATTGTATCTGAGGTAGATGTGATGTTGCCGTTCATCAAAGCGTTATTCGTACCTGAGGTAAGGGTGAAGGTGCTTATTTTTGTATATCTCCAACCCGGATCATTTATAAGACTGAAGGTGATGTAATATTTTCCGGGTTTGTCAACAACAACCTTGCCGACATGAAGCTTTTGCGCACCCTGTGGAACATTTTCAACATATACGTTATAGTCACCTACATAATCTTCATCTGCCTGGGATTTTCCTTTTGAAGAGAAGAAAACCTTCGGCCTTGTATTAAGGGATGTGTTATTGCTGAGCGTAGTAAGGATATCAACATCATATGTTCCGGCTGCCGGGACATTTATCTCAAATGTTACGTACTCCGCAGGGTTTGACATATTGTTTCCCTTATACTGAAGCTGGATACCACCGCTGTATTTTATAAAGTCACCTTCATACACTCGGCTTGATTCGTGAAGAGCGTAGAAGTTCTTTGTATTTTCATAGCTGATAAGCGAGAGAGGGTACGTAGTCTGGTCTACACCCCAGTTCATTCCGAGGGTAGCCATATCAGCAGCGAGATTATATATTATTTTTACGCCTTTTTCCTCAACGGAAACGTGCTGCTTTGTCTCAAAGCTCGCTCCGCCAATCATTACGTCAGCGATGATGTCTGCCTCTCCCACGCCCTTTGCCGTAATATTACCGTCATTGTCAACGATTGCAACGGCTTCATCAGTGCTTCTGAAGCTTACGGAATACTCATCCCCGTTTGCAGCTTCACCTGTGCTGAGGTATACACCGTGAACTGACATCTTTGCATTCTTCTGTCCGTCGAGATTGAGAAGATTTGCATCGATAGATGACTTTGCATATACAGGAGCTTTACCGCTTCCGTCTCCGGAAACAAGCTCAAGATACTTTATGTAGCCATAGTTTGAACTCTTGAAGGTAATAAAATGATAACCCTTTGTAAGCTCAATCTCAAGATCTGTATCAAGAAGAGCGTCCTCTTTTGTATCCCATTTCTTAAGCGTCGTGCTGAGTTTATACCGTCTGTCAGCTCCGCGCTTCTCGCAGACGTACTGCGAAATCTTATAATTCCATGCGTGCTCCGGCTTCTCACCCTGATTCATATATACGCTCATAACGCCGTCATAATCCTTGCAGTCCGCATAACCGACGTTCATCTTATATTTACCCGTTACAGGAACATATATTTCAAAACTGAGGCGATAGTTGTTTCCAAGCTGAAAATAATAGTCATCTGCTGCTACCGCAGAAACCGTTAAATACGGATTATGGCGATTTGAACCGCCATAATAGTTGTTCCCGCTTACAGCGCTTCCGTCATCTTCCTTCTGTTCGATAGATGAGCTTGCATATTTATAAAGTCCGTTTGTACTCTCATAATTAATATTCGTGAGCCACGGACCTGACTCGTTCCACCTATATGCACGCTCTGCCATAAATGCACTAAAGTCATAACGAATCGTAATTCCTTGGTTTGCCTCTCCCTCCGTTGCAAATACCTGACCTGCAGGCAAAAGTGTTGCGACCATCA
>JAFQVE010000511.1 GCA_017408185.1 Oscillospiraceae bacterium
CGTACTTAACCGTTACGCCCGGCTGAGTTACGTTTACGGTTGTTGTAATGGCATTCACAACGCCGTTTGCAGTTGCCGTAATTGTAGCTTTACCCTGTTTCTTTGCAGTTACGACGCCTGTTGTTGCATCAACATCTACGATATCCGTATCGGTTGTTGAATATGTCCAACCTGTGAGAGCTTCACGGGTGATGCTGTTATTGCCTGATGCAGTTATCTGAGCTCTCTCACCCGGCTGCAATGTTGCCTGTGAAGAAATCTTGCCGTTCATGATTATGGCATCAGCACCGGTACCTGAAATAAGCTCAAATCCACCTATCGTTGAACGATAGTCATTTGCGTGTGTTCTAAATACAATAACATACTTTCCCGGAACGGTTACGTTAAGCACAGCTTCCTCGTCCGTCAAAGTATATCCGTCAGCTGCAGTCTTTTTAACCATTCCCTCTTCTAAAACTGTATAATTCTTGTTTCCTGATTGGCAAGTATACGAACCAAAATACATTTCATCAGTAATCTTAAATGTATCAACGTATGCCCCCTGAGATGCATATACATTCATTAAACCTACAGTATCATCTATTCCGTATTTCACTTTCATTTTATAGCTTCCGGCAACCGGAATGTCTACTTCGAAAGTAACTCCCGTATTCTGTCTTAATCCGATGCTGCAGTTTCCTGTCGGATTTGTCCCATAATACCAAAGAAAATTTTTGGTCGGACGGCTGTATGAAGAATTTTTCCATGCATAGAAACCATCAGTCGCTTCATACGTAATAGTAGGAAGATCATATCCGGTTATTGAAGCATCATTTTGCATCAAGCCACTTTGTTGATAGTTCAGACCGAGTTTCTCCATATCTCCGGATAAATTATAGACAATCCTTACATTATTAACCGTCTCCCCCGCTGCGGAGACTGCCGGGATGAATGATGCAATCATCGTGATTGCAAGAATGATAGATAACAGTTTTCTCATTTTCTCTCCTCCTGAAATTTAATTATTCATAAGAGCTTTTGATGTAATACAAACACAGCATACGTTACGTTTATATTTTTATCTATTCCAACATTTTGCTTCTTTATGTCGTTGCGTCTTGGTTGACAAAACGGGACTTTGCGATTATTATAATAAATAATCACTTTGAAAGGAGGATGTCTGCCTTGGCACATATAACCTTTGCATTTGAGAAAATTACTCTTCGGTCATTCCCGGTATGCGTATATTCCTTAGAATATCAACCTATGCATATCGCACGCCCTCACTTTCACGATAATGCGCAGATATGGTTCTGCACAAGCGGAAAATATTTGCACACGATTGAAGGCCGAGATTATCGATGCCATCGCGGCTCTGTTTGTATCATTCCTCCCGGAACTTTGCATGCGTTTAGTGTCGACCAAGCTTCTTCGGCAAATATTTTTTGCATTGACTTGCGTTATGATTATCTTAATCTGAATAATGTAAAAGACAATCTCGCGACACTCGCAAATTCAGTTTTACACATATATTCATCAGAGCTTAGCACTTCTCCGAACACATACATCGAACTTTGTGAAGATTCAACGGTTCTTGCCGAAAAGCTTCTTTCCTCCGTCGAAACACTTAACAAACGGTACTGTGCAGAAAATCTTGATGCTCATTATCCGCTTATTGAGAAATTCTTCTCTCTTCCGGAATTTTGCCGACCTGATGATGCAAACACAGCGTTTAATATATTTACAACAAAAATATATCCCATTTCGCGTGCTCTTGCATATATAAATGAAAACTTTTCTGAATCAATCACCATCTCAGACCTTATGCATATTTCTGCATTATGCCAGACAAATTTCACGACATATTTCAGACGGTACACAAATATGTCCTTTGCCAAGTATCTTCAGAATTTAAGAGTTTCACGCGCTCGCCGTTTGCTTGGTGTTTCGGATTACCCGATATCGTATATATCCGATATCTGCGGTTTCGCAAATCCTGCGCATATGATAAGCTGTTTTAAAAAATGCGAAAGCAGAGTTCCAAAAGAAATTCGTCATATTATGAAAGACTTTTTCGACAGAGATCCAATAAAAAAGCAAAATGAAAAAAAGGGATTATAATACGATGCCGTTTTCGTCTCCCCTACATGGGGAGACGTTTTTTTATTCCGGCTCGTCCCGGCGAAGCAACGCTCCGCCTAGTTTATTTGTTTTACGCTTTTGTATAATCAAGTATTCTCTTGATGAGAACCGCTACCTCTGCGCGTGTTGTGTAATCGGTTGGAGCTATTTTGCCGTTCTTTCCATTTACAAAACCTGCGCCGATAAGCGATGACACCGCTTCTTTTGCATATTCGGAAACGTCAGCAAAATCAGCATATTCTACGTCACCTGTCTTAAGCTCTACTTTGAGGCTACCCAGCGCACGGTATACAATCGTCATCATATCCTGACGTGTAATTGTATTTCTCGGAGCATACTTGTTATCACCGATACCGTTTACTATTCCTGTGTTACGTGCTATTGCAAGCTCCTTTGCAAAGTAGTCGGAATCCGCTACGTCTGCAAAGTTCTCGGTATTATCCGATTCAAGCTCAAATGCACGTACAAGGAGGAGCGCAAAGTCTGCTCTTGTGATATTGCTTGCCGGTGAGAACGTATTCTCGCTTGTTCCCTTGATGATTCCTGCATCTGCAAGAGCGTTGATGGAATCAGCTGCCCAAGCGTGAGCGCCAAGGTCAACGAAACGAACGTTTTCTGTTTTGCTGTCCCCCTTTGACGGACCGCCCGGGAGGTCGGTCCCTACATCCGTCTTACCGTCTGACGGGGTTGACGGAGCCGGAGCATCACCATCTGAAGGTTTGGATGGTGTTTCGGGTGTGGTTGGCTTTGTTGTGCCTCCGGTTGTTGAACCGTAAACCGTTACGTTGAAGTGAATCGTGCTTTCACGTCCGTCTGAATCTTTTGCAGTTACCGATATATGGTTTTCGCCAACCTGCGACGATGAGGGATTCCATGTAATCTCACCGCTCTCCTGATTGATTGTCATACCTCTCGGGAACGTGCCTTCGAAGTAGGTTATTGTCTTTCCTTCAAGCGGACTTTCGGCATGAATCGTTATACTGACAGCACCACCTGCGTTTGTCGTTATGTTGCGAACCGGATTAAATACAGGGGATGCATCATCACTCTCCGATACCGGTATTCTGAACCTGTCACCGACTCCTATATTGTAGATATAACCGAGGTCCGGGTTGTATGCATCCACATAGGAGCGGATGTTTGTAACATTGCCGGTATTGAGCCTGATTGTTTCATTGGAAAGTTTCTCTGCGCTCAATATCTTATATGCGGCATTTTCTTTACCGTCGTTCTTGACAAACATCCACTTACCTGCAAGGTCGGAAAGAAGCGCATCCGTTATTTCCTCGTCTGTGATGGAAACGTCGATATAGTTGTCAAAGTCGCCGAAGTTCATCTCACCGTCAAAGTCGGTTACGACACCTTCATATGCCGCACGCTCGGTACGAAGCTCACCTATGTAAGCACCGTCGTTTACATACTTGTAAATGACCTCGCCTGCTTTGTTGAGCGAATAGATGCCGATGAACCCTTGGAACTCAAACGTATTATCAACGCGGAGTGTCTTTGTGTTATCTGCAGAGTAGACAATATAGTCAACACGTTCGCCGTCTGTGTGAGTTACTTTGACAGCACGTACTGTCGGGTCGCTTGCATCAATACCTTCAACAGATGCAGCTTCGATTGTCTCGATATAGCGATTATCCTTGTATGGCTCAAAGACGGTTGTGTAGAGACTGTCGAGCATTTCGTCATTCTTCTTCGAGTTATGCACAAGTACATAATCGAAGGTTTCAGGGAATGCCTTGTTTTCTTCCTTTCTCGGAACCAATCCTGCAACTATCGCAACTTCGCTCGGTGCAAAACTGTTAAGCTGGGTCATTCTGAGGC
This sequence comes from Oscillospiraceae bacterium, assembly GCA_017408185.1. Next base: position 3,952 of record JAFQVE010000511.1, read on the forward strand.
GGATATCGCCAGTATTCCTTACCGCTTTGCGGTAGTCCTCAACATCAAACTCTATCGCAAAGTTCTGTTCAGGGGTCTTGTCGCGGCGAATCTTTGTAAGCCATGTGTATCCACGTGGGAAGTAGGTATTATACGACCAAGCATCTACCGTATACGGGTCAGCTCCCATTTCATTGAAGATATACGGATTTCCGTTTTCATCTTCCCACTTTTTGCTTACCTGATACGGAACGTTTACACCCTCAACGATGTTTCCGTCCTTGTCAGGACCATATGCGTATGTTCCTATCCAGTTACCTTCCTCATCCTTCTGCTCGGTAAGCTCAATTCCGTCTACCGGTATTGCGTGCTCTGCCTGAGAATGGAAACTATATGTGTGCTTATCTCCGCCGGTTACTCGGAAGAAGTCAACAGTATACGAAATATCGTCGTCAACTTTTATCATAACGAGAGTTCTGCGATAGTTTTCAACCTCCTCGTATGAGCACTTACCGTCAACGTCCATAAGCTTTACCTGACCATTATCGTCAAAGTGAAGCGGAACGCCGTTTGCCTCTGTGTCTTTAATGGAATCTTTCTCGTTAACCGTAACAGTGTTATGAGCAATCGTGGGATTATGCCACTGTGCACGGTTAGGATCTTTACCGGTACGCTCGGGGTATCCGTTATCAGGAGCGATGTTAAGTCCAAACGCTTCAAGACCGATTACCATATTATCGTTATGGCTGTGGCTCGATGCCGCACCGAAGTACATCCATACATCTCGCTGGTTATTTACCGCCGTTGCATCGGATACCGAACGCCAATCTCCGCCGTCACGAAGAATTGCAAAACCATAACCCGCAATCATTTCACTTATTTGATCAGGTGTGGTATCAATGTATTCCATAAGCTCATCCTGAACACTTTCAGGATCTTTGACAAAGATTCCGTACTTCAGGTTCTTAAGCGTGTATCCCTCACGAACGTAGATATACTGTGCAATGATTCTCGCTATATCTTCTGTTTTCGGATTATCCTTAAGCGACTTGAATGCATTCAGATAGTTTTCTGTTGAACCATTGAATGTAAGTCTTGCAACACCACTTGAATCACCGACCTGTGCAAGCTGCGTACTTGCGAGAACCTTTGAAGCGTAAGGTGTAAACATTTTCGGGAATTTCGGGTATTCAAGAAGATTCATTTGAACTTCCCCATTGTAATCCTTAAGTGCATCAGCGATACCCCAAAGGTTGTTGTACCAGATTACGTTATAGTTATCGGCACTTTCGTTGCCCATACCGTCACGGTCAACGTCATTTATGAGCTGTGCAAGAACATTACCACCCGTAACCTGCGCTGCGTTCTGATTTCCGGGTGCGTATACCCACTTTATCATCTCGGTTGTTTCCGGTTCTTCGTTGAGCACAACAGCGCAAGTCGCAATAAGCCCCTGAGTTACGCCGAAGTTTGAATTGAGTCTTCCGTTCTGTGCACCATCGAAAATCTCAAGATAGAAACCTTTCCAGTTATCCCAGATTTTCTCAGGACTTGTCTTGTCATTTTCAAGACCAAGCTCAACTGCTTTCTTTGAAAGGAAGCTTACGACCTGGGGATCGCTGATTGCCGGATAGAGCGCATCAGTAGCTTTTACCACCGGGCCGAAGTTCATTGCATCGGAAAGACCGTTTTTGATAAATCCGTTTGCCGTAATACTAAGCTTATCTCCGTCCTTCTTCTGCTGAATCTGCGTGTCGTATTCGTGGATGAGATCTGCATAGCGGTCAAAGAGGATTGCGCCCGCTCTGCCGTACTTGATATCACCTGTGTAGAGATATGCGTCTGCAAGCGTTGTTATCGCAGCGTCATATGTTCCCCAAAGGTTTGTCATATAATACGGGATATATGCGTGAATTTCAATATCGCTTCCGGTTGAAACTTTGTAGTTGACACCGTTTTCATCTTTCGGACGATAGCCCCAACCGTCATCAACGCCCCAGCCTTCAACCGTTTCACCGGGACGGAGGCCTCTTCCGTTGTTGATAGTTTTTATATTTGCAATTTCCGTATAATCCGTATTCAGAAGAGCATCTTTTTCGCCGTTTTCAACAGCGATCGCATTGTTTGCACGAGCACGATCTGCATCGTAGAATCCGTTTTCATCAAGACCGCGCTCATAGAGGAGACCAAAGTCATTCGATGGGAAGGTACGCTTACAATGCGGACACTGAATCTTCCACGCCTTTCTTATCGGGTCAATAACCCAACCGCCGACACCGCCCATTGCCGCACCTGCTATGTCTTCACCGCAATAGCGACAGTACTTATAGTCCGGATCAGCTGCATTGGCTGCGTAAGTTGATCTTGGAATACCCTCGTGCGGAATGTGGTTATAAAGGAATTCGTAATTTTCAAGATACTTTTCTGCAGATGATACTGCCGAGTTTTTCGTAGATCTTGCCCACGAATATTTGCTTATGTTCTCGAGAGCGATATCGCGCTTTTTATAAGTATAATATGTAGGTTCTGTTTTTCCTTCATGGAGAACGCAAATAATATCCGCGGATGCCTTGACCTCCGCGCCTTTATAAAATGCGCTTGCCGTTACCGTTGCCGTACCCGGAGCAAGACCTACTATTTTGCCGTTTTCGTCTATTTTGACGACTCCTTCCGGCTCATAGGAATAGTCTGTTTTAACACTTGTCGGAACTGCAGCGCGGTTTCCGCTTGCCATTATTGCCACGAGCGTGGTATCAAGTGTTTCACGCACATACACGTCAGACGGAAGAACAAGCTCGCTTTTTGCGACTCCCGTATCGTCATATGCGGACATCGGAACTGTTCCCTTATAGGTTTTTCCGTTAAGAACAACCTTTGCATCAATCTCAAAAGCGCCGTCGCCGATGGTATTGATAATTCCGCCATCACCGATTGTCGCAATATCGGGTTCTGAAGAGATAAGCTCAAATGAATCGTACTCTGTTTCAACCTCTGTTCCGTCAAGCTTTTTAATCGGAACATTGAACATCGTCATACCCTTTGCAACAGGATCGGTGTAAACAACTTCACTCTCATCAGGGTATGCGGACATATACATAACTTCATCTTCGTTTTCGGAATAAAAACCACCCATGAGTGACTTATCCGTACCGCTGTAAAGCGAGAAGTTACCAACCGAACCGCGGCGATAGTTGTAGTCCTTCTCACCTGCATACATCGATGCATCACCGACAAAATTGAACACATAGTATCCGGGTTCTTCAACAACGATGTTTTCGATAAAATACGGAGTTTTGGAAATATTATTAAAATATCCCGGGTTATAGGCAACCGACATATCCTTACTGTCGTAGCTACCTATTTTATCGGCATCTTCATTCGACACCTTGCCCTTTGCCATATATACGTTAATCGGGACTATGGCATCGTTTATTGCCGGCCACATCTCCATCGTATATACGCCGGGCTCCGGAATAAGAACTTCAAGAGCAAGCTGATAGCCGTGGCGGACAGCGATATTTTTCGGTCCGACCTGAATAGTTCCGCTCTTATGAGCATCGGTTGAAGCCTGATAGAAACGATAAATTCCGTTTGAATA
>JAFQVE010000512.1 GCA_017408185.1 Oscillospiraceae bacterium
AATCCGTAAACTTACTGTAAACCGGACCTTAATCTGTTGTAAAATGAACCTTTATATGGTAATATATATAATGTACATATTGAAAAGTGAGGGAATGTTATGAAAAAGATTATATCCTTGATTCTCTGTTTTGCACTTGTTGTCGGATTTGTTCCGATGAACATATCAAATGCTGCGGCAAGAAGCTACAGACTTGAAGAAGAGCTTGCAAAGGACTTAAAAGCACTCGGACTCTTTAAGGGTGTTTCGGAAACAGACTTTGCTCTTAACCGTGCGCCCACAAGAACAGAAGCTCTTGTTATGTTAATTCGAGTTCTGGGAAGAGAAAATGATGCTCTTGCAAAGGGCGGAAAGCACCCCTTTACAGATGTTCCTGCCTGGGCAAGTAAATATGTTGGCTATGCTTATGAAAACAAGCTCACAAACGGTATGAGTGCAACAAAGTTCGGAAGCAATGCGGAAGCATCATCCTCAATGTATCTCACCTTTGTTCTCCGAGCTCTCGGCTATTCCGATACAACCGGTGCGGATTTTACCTGGGATAATCCCTATACCCTTGCACGAACAACGGGAATCCTCCGCGGAAACCCGGATACTCTCAAGTTTATGCGCGGTGATGTTGTTCTCGTTTCATATGCGGCTCTTGAAGCTCTTGTGAAGGGCACAAGTCAGACTCTTGCGGAGAAGCTTATGGCATCGGGTGTTTTCACCGCCGCAGAATATGATAAATATTATGATCTCGAAGCCTTTGACGGTGCTGACAGCGCAAAGGAGCTCACTGCCGAGGAGATTTCAAAGGCATGCTCACCTGCGGTATTCTACATTGAGGTATATGATAAAAACGGAAGAGCTTTTGCATCAGGAAGCGGATTCTTCATTGATTCAAACGGAACTGCAGTTACAAACCACCACGTTATTGAGGGCGCGGCATCGGCAAAGATAAAATGCGCTCATAACGGCAATGTTTATAAGGTTGAAGGCGTTTATGATTATGATGTGAAGAATGACTGGGCGATAATCAAGGTAAACGGAAAGGATTTCCCTTATCTTGAGATAAACGAAGAAGTACCTGTAAGTGGCTCAACCGTATTTGCGATCGGCTCACCCTTGGGTCTTGATAATACCATTTCCCAGGGCATTGTTTCAAATGCAAAGAGAACACTTGACGGAGTTGACTATATCCAGATAAGTGCCGCAATCTCACATGGCTCAAGTGGCGGTGCACTTATTGACAAATACGGCGATGTAATCGGAATTACCTCCGCAGGCTTTGACGATGGACAGAATCTGAATCTCGCAATCCCGATATCTGCAATAAAGGGATTTACTGCAGATAAGGCATATCCGCTTTCTGCCATAGATACTGCGGCATCTTCTGCCGCATCCTCAAACGGCAGACCTCTCGGAAATATCGACATTGACCCAAGTGATGAAAAAGCGGTATTTGACCTTCTTGCAATGTTTGTTTTAAATTTCAGAAACGATACCTATGGCGATAACCCTGCTTATGCGCTGAAGGTTCCTCAATCTGACGGCTCTGTGCATGAATACTATTTGAGCTATAACGAAGGGGAAGAAGAGCTTTCGGTAACTCTTTTCAATCAATATGACGGTTCTCTTGTGGCGGCAACTGTTGATATCAGCAGACGAAGTGACAGAACCACCGCTTTTATGGCGTATTATTCCGATACAAGATACAGCTCCGATTTCATCGGTCTTGAATATATCGATAAGGATGAATACAAAGACGGAATGATGTCATATTTTACCGAATACGATGGCGACTATGAGTATAAATCGCAGTGCGAGGATGCAGCTCCGGGATATTATATGTCAATCCTCTATTTTATCGAAACACTTCTCACAGAAGATCTTTCGGGCTATGGAATTGATGATGGTGTTTACAGCCTCGGTTTTACAAGATGTTATTTTGACTAAAGAATAAACAAAAAAGTGGTGTTA
>JAFQVE010000513.1 GCA_017408185.1 Oscillospiraceae bacterium
TGTCTCTGTAAAGCTCGGGGAGATTATCACTCAAAAGCATATTAACCTTCAGTTTCTGGGTGTCACCGACTTCCATTGCGGACATTTCGGGCAAAATTGAAAGATAAGTGAGAAGCGGCTCCTTATCTATTTTTATTTCTGCCTCTGCGAATTTCGCTTCCTCATACTCATCAACAGGTACCGTCGGAGTTACAACAGACCGAAGCGTGACCATCCCTTCTGAAAGTCCTGTTATTTTGCATGAGTTCTCATCGATTTTTTCTATGCTTATTCTTGATTGCTCTTCCGGATTTTCTACGATAAATTCGGTTGTGTAATCCCGCCCGTATTCTCTGCCGTACAAATCAGCAAGGGTTATTGACACAACAGTATCGCGTCCTGCGCAAAACGAGAGCTTTTCTGCCGCAATATCAACCTTTTCAAGTCTCGCCGCATCCTGAATGGTTATGGGCAGCGTTTTTTCAAACTCCTCACCGTAGACCTTGCCCGAAACCTTAACATATGTAACGCCGGGAGTTTTTGCATCAAGCATAAACCCGACCGCACCGTTACTGTTTGAAACGTATTGTGATATATCACCCTCAGGAACCTCTGCCAAAGCATCGGTTGCGGTTACCGTGAGATAATTCTCGTCATCGTGAGCGGACGAAACGCCCATTGCTCCGTCACCGTTATATCCGAAGTGATAGTATGACCCGTCACTCAGCTTCACTCTTGCCTTACAGAAGGTTTTCTCTGCCGCAGGAATGATAGCGGGAAGCTCAAGCTCCACATCCGAATATGACGGCAATTCACTTTCCCGAACAGAGGTTAACTTAAGTGTTTCAAGCGTGATATAAACATACGTCAACGCAACATCGGGATCCCCTTTTCCCGTTGCTCTGAAGCTTATTTCATGACTTCCCTGTGTCAGATAAATGCTATTGAGCTTTTCAAGAGACGGTGTACCGTGAGCTGTCGGCGGCTTATCTGCATATCCCGAATATTCCCCTATATATGTTTTTCCGTCGGCATACAGAGCCAGAACCGCCGTGCTCTTGGATTCGGCACCGGCAAACTCCACGTTGTACCATCCGCTTTTCGGAACATCAATTTTTATCGTCGCCATAGTTTCCTTGGCTGTATTCTGAGGCCAGAAACCGGCGGTGAGCGTACTGCTGCAGGACAAGAACTGACGAAGCTTTCCATCCGCGCCCGTTAGTGTCTGAATGCTTCCAACACTTTTTTCTGAGACTATATCATATCCCGGATGCTCAACCTTTGTCCACTGCGCCGTGGACTGCTCGCCGTATGTCTGCGTGAAATCCACGGTTACCTCAACATCGCGGATAGGTGTAAGCGTTATCGGGAGCGGATCATCAGCAAACTGAACACCCAGGATATCACCGGTAAATCTGATGCTGCTGTCCCCCTCTTCTTTTCCCTGAAGCTTATACTTAAACACACTTGTATCAGCCGGGTTTTCAAGTGACTCTGCAACTATATTCGCAGCATTTGCAGAAACGGTAATGGAACCGTTTGTTTTAAGAGGAGATGAAAGTCCGGTTTCGCCATCACCATCGGGGCCAAAGCTATAATACGAGCCGTCGCTCATTTTTACCTTAGCCTCAAAGAATACATCCTCTTCAATCGGAATTGAAGAAAGCGTTGTTTCTACCTTTTCAAACACAGGTGCCGAAGCAACACCGTTTAAGCGCACAAGCCTGAATACTTCGGGAGCGATGTACACGTTCTTCGGCTTGGGGTCACTCGTGCCTGTTGCTCGGAGGCTTATTTTGTGGTCACCCTTTGTGAGGTAAACGGTGTTAAGCCGCTTAATCTCTCCCTGCTTCGCCGCTGTTGGCGGTGCATCGGCGACATACGAATCATAATTTCCGAGATAATCCTTTCCGTCTGCATAGATGGCGCATATAACGCCATCTGAATGCATCGCACCGCTGTAGCTTGCTGCATAATATCCGTCCTTCGGTACATTCAGCGTAAAGGTAAGCATATTTGTTTTATCCTCAGTATCCGGCCAGTAGGTTGTGCCGGCAACAGTGTAAAACGGGCGGACTTTTCCGTCCTTTCCGGTGAGTCCCTGCATCGTTTTATTCGTCGTTTCATCTGCTACGATGCTGTAATTTCCCGGATATGCCTTGAGATTATATCTGTCATCATAGCCTGTTTGCTTTGTCCATTCGATTGCGGTAAAATCGGCCGTTACTTCGATTTCGCGTTCGGGCGAAACCGTGATTTTGATTTCTTCGTCAATCGTTTCACCGTTTATTGTGCCTGAAATGCGAACTCCAGACTCTCCGGCAAGTTTTCCGTCAAGAGTGAATTTAATTACATCGGCTTCCCCGCCGGTGCCAAGCTCCACGCTGTCCGTTACAACGGTGAGCTTATCATCAGTCGCCGTTACCGAGAGAGCTGCGTTTGTAACAAGCGGGTCTGAAAGCCCGACCTTTCCGTTTCCGAGAGAGCCAAAGCTGTAGTACGAGCCATCGCTCATAATCGCGCGAACTTCAAAAACGGCGCTTTCTCCTGCGGCAAGCACCGGAGCCTCTGTTTTAAATTCATCAAAAGAAGGTGCTTCTTCTCCCGCATAAGAAAACTTTATATATTCCGGCGCAATGTATAAATTATTCGGCGAAGGATCGCTCGTACCGGTTGCGCGGATGCTTATTTCGTGTTCTCCGGCAGAAAAATATACTGCATTGAGCTGTTTCTCTTCACCGGCCTTTGCCGCCGTGGGCGCTACACCGGAGACATACGAATCATAGCTTCCGAGGAAGTCCTTTCCGTCTGCGTATATGGCGTAGGTTGTACCGTCCGAATGCACGGCACCGCTGTATTTCACGGTATACCAGCCTGCCTGCGCAGCATTAATCTTGAACGACACCATATTCTGACGCCTGTCGATTGAGGGCCAGTAACCGTAGGTTTTACCATCGATACTGAAGAAGGGACGTATTTTCCCATCGCTTCCCGTAAGCCCCATAGTGCCGCAGTTGGTGGTCCTGTTATTTACTATCGTGTATGTTGACGGGTGAGATACAACATCGTATCTCCCTGCAGTGCTCTGCTCCTTCCACGTTATCTCTTTAAAATCAACCGTTATATCCGCAACTGTAGCAAGGGTTGTCGGAACGATTGACAATATTAAAGACATAGCAAGCAGAAGTGCAACTACTCTCTTTGTTTTCTTCATACTTTTTTCTCCTATAATCCTTAGCGAAAAGTCCTTTTTGAAGGAACTTCATTTCCCGATATCGGACAAGAAAAGGGTTTCCGTTTTACAAGCAGAAGCCCTTTCCTGTTTTCATTCGCTTACTTTTTAACTCTGCTGTATGCAGTCTCGTAAATCTCAAGAAGCGTTTGGATGTTCATTCCTTCAATGGTTTCTTTGAACTCATCAAACTTAGACATCGGCTCAAGACCGAGAATAAGCTTTGTTATCATTTCTTTCTTGAAGGTGTTGATTTCCGTGTTGATATCTGCTGCAGTTTTATTCTCCTCGGGACTCAACGGAACAACGGGGTTTTGTCTGTCCATTGTGTGTTCGAGAACCATATCGCGCGTTTCCTGAATATCCTGAGACTCTGTTGCTTCAAACGCCTCAACATCTGCACGGAAGAAGGTTGTCGGCATTGAGAAGCCGTAAAGAGACTTAATCTGCTCATCAGTGCCCTCGGGCACTATATACTGCTTTTTGCCGTTTACAACCTCAAAGGTTTCGCCCTCCTTACCCCACGATACCAGCTCAACATTTTCATCTGCATAGAACCAGTCGAGATATTTTGCGGCATTCGCAATGCGGCGTTCATCGCCCGTGTTGCATATTATAACGCCGTTGTTGTCAAGGCTGCAGAGAGATACCTTCGAGGCACCCTTTTCGGTGTTTGCAACCGGCGGAACCATTGCCGAAAGCTTGAATTCCGGATTGCTCTGTCTCGCAAGGGAATTGAAGAAATCTATACGCGTCTGATATTCCGGCATAATAAAGCTTCTGTCTGTTGCCACAAGCTCCTGCCATGAATTTGTGTTTATCGTAATAAAGTCCGGTGAAATAAGATCTGCCGCGAGCATCTTCTTATAGAAGGCTATAACCTCAAGCATGGTATCCTCGGTAGGACCGAACCTGAACTTTTCTTCGTCATAGTCGTAATATACGCCAAACTGCCAATATTCGTCAAATGACGGTGCCATCGTCAAAAGCGTGGTGCCGAGCCCTGCGCGTATTCCGAAGGGATAGGACGAGGGATACAGCTCTTTGAGCTTAAGGCATACATCATAAAGCTCATCAAAGGTTTTCGGAGTTTCAAGGTTATGCTTGTCAAAGATATCCTTGCGATAAAGCCATGCGCGAACACCGTCGGTTGTCTGACGGCCGTATGCGGGAGAATAGTAAATATCTCCGTCATATGCCTTGCGCGGAGTTATGTATTTATCATAATCCTCATCAGAAAGTGACTTTATCCACTTCTGCAAATTCGGCATATATTCTGCAAGGCTGTCGAAGGATACCGCAGCACCCTGAATAGCCCAGTGATTTCCCGCATGACCTACATCAAAATGAACGAGATCCGGAAGTCCTTCGGGATTTGCAAACATAAGAGAATGCTTTGTTGAAGCATCGGAAGCCGGAATTGCGGTAACCTCAACCGTTGCCCCTACACCCTCGCGGATATACTCCATAACCTTCCAGTTATCATTGTACGGCCAGCTGGCCTCAGAGATTACAGCTATGGAGATAACATCATCCTTAGTAAGCGGGTCTGCCGTTGCAGTGCCGCCACCTGCGTTTTCACTTCCGCAGGCTGCAAGCGACAGCAGCATAACAGCCGCAAGCAGCATTGATAAAATTCTTCTTTTCATTCTCATTTCCTCCAGATAAGATACGTGGTGTTTCCGGATTAATTAAGCTCTGCGTATTTTACGCAGATATCATCACCGAAGCGATAGATTATATATCCGCGTACAACGGTCTGTAAGCTTGCATCACCCGTGCTCTTCTTTGCAGTGAACTGACCGTGGCCCTCTTTAAGGTCTTTTACGGTTGCCTTATAGTAGCAGGCGTTAACCGATTGCTTTTCTTCCGTTCCGAAAACAATTCCTGCCTCTAAAATTTCACCTACGCCCTCGGTGTATTCAAGCATATATGCATCGCTTCCAAGCGCATCGATAACCACAAGCGGGCTCTGCTCACCCATCTGCGTTGTTGAATACGTTATCGCCGCAGGCTCAAATGCATAGAAGCTGAAATCCTCTCCGTAGCCTACCATTTTGCTGTCTCTGAGCCACTGCCACGAATTTCTCTCGCCAGTGACATTTACGTCTATAAGCTGACCGTATTTTGCATTCTCAACGGCAACTGCACCGTTTATTGTAATATCACCGACCACTATTCCGTCGTCTTCATACTGAGCCACTGCTCTGACAACGCCGTTTATTTCAGTATCGTCTGCGATGCTCCAGCCGATGAAGGTATAACCCGTCATGCCCGGCGTAGGTGCATTTGCTTTATAATCGGCAAAGGTTACATCATCGCCGTCATCTTCCACAAAGCCGAGGAAATCGTGGTTTCCGTCAAAGAATTCTACGCCTGTCTTTGAGGTATCGTCAATTTTATCAAAGTTTGCATATACAACCTTGTTGGTATAGGCATTGAAGCTATATTCCGCGTCATAGTGTACCACGCGGCCGGCGCTGTCGGACCAGAAGGCAAACTTATATCCGTCATCCGGAACTGCTTTAAGAGCTATGAGCTTTCCAACCTCGGGATTTGCGGGAATTCCCGCTGCTATCTGATCAGAGGTTATCGTTCCACCCTCGCCCAAAACATCGGCATAAACACTTACGCTTTCAACATCTCTGTATGCTGCGGCATCCGAGGCGTTGTTGAATTCAAGCTTAAAGGGGATGAACTGAAGCTCTCCCGACGCATTTAATACCTCCAACTGCGAAAAACTGATTGTAATATAGCCATCACTATCGGGAGTAACCTTTACGGGAACAAGCGATGTTTTATTAACACTTGCATTTACCGAAGTCATAGTCGAATCATAGTCATTTATTTCTCCAACGTATTTATCCTCAATATAGACGCGGACTCTTCCGCAAGAAGCATGCTTACCTGTCGTTACATCAAGCTGCCATATACCTTCGGGAATTTTTGCCTTCATATAAAGGTATCCGTTAGCGCTGCTCCTTGTTTTGACATTAAAACGCGTTGCGCCGTCAAGCTTTGTAGACCCGTCATAAACATCTCTGTCCTCAAAGCCTTCGACAAGAGCTTCTGTCGAGTTGTGAATTATGATGTCATTTCCACCACTATACTGCATATAACCGCTAATCTTTGAAAAATACTTATTTTCTCCCGCTGCCGTCTGGTCAGCACA
>JAFQVE010000514.1 GCA_017408185.1 Oscillospiraceae bacterium
AGCACCGTCGAGCGTTTCGAGAGAGAGCACGCCGCCAAAGCCGCGGAAGTTTATCTTTTCGTCAACAACATAATCTACCTCGCTATTGGTCGAGTAGATAACATAATCCGTACGTCCGTTTAAAAGCTCAACCTTAACCGCGCCGTATGAGTCGTTCGTTCCCGGCTTGTCGCTCTCGTCACGCACCATCGAAACCTTTTCTATGCTCTTTACATAGTCATTTCCCGCTTCATACGGCTCAAATACGGTTGTAAACGTTGTATCGAGATTAGTTCCGGTATTGCGTACAAGGAGATACTCAAGCTCGCCGATGTTTTTGTTGCTTGCAGACGGCGGAGCCTCGCCCACTGCAAACGAAACCTCCTTCATCGGCTCATCATTCACCATTGTGAGCCTGAGGCGTATATCGCGCTTTGTACTTAAGGCTTTATTCCAGTCCTTCACCTTATACTCAACGGTAAAAGCCTTATCAATTGCATTGAATGTGCGAACGTTACGAAGCCACGTATATCCGCGGGGATACTGGCCGTTGAACACGCCACCGGGGTCTGCTCCGTAGAGCACATCCGCCCCTGCGTACGTTCCGTAAAGATTTCCGTCCGGATCGGCATATGTCGGTGTTTCCTGCATATCGGAAAGCCCCTTTATAACCGTCAGGTCATCGGACTGACTGTGGAAGCTGTACAGATGATCACGACCGCCCTTTACGTGAAAAAAATCAACGCCGTAAGAAATATCGTCGTTCACATCCACCATAAACACCGTTCTGCGATAGTCGTCAATCTCCTCATACGCATTGCTTGATACATCCATGACACGGACTCTGCCGTTGTCGTCAAAATGATACGGCGTTCCTGAAACGGATTTTACGCTCTGCTCTTTTTTATCAACCATAACCGTGTTGTGGGAAAGGTTTGTTCTTACCCACTCGTATCTGTTCGGATCCCAGCCGGTAGCGGCAGGATAACCGAGATCCGGGGCAAGGTTAAGGCCGAACGCATCAATAAAGAGATTTAACGAGTCAAGATGTCCATGCCCTCCGCTTGCACCGAAGTAAATTCCAAAATCACGGCTTGTGTTGCTTGCTGTCTGAGCATTTACAGAGTTGTGAACTCCACCTGCACGGAGCGCCGCAAAGCCAAATCCCGTCATCATATCACTTCCGAGGAAAAATTCTCCGTCCTCTTCCACAATCCCGCGTACCTCATCCTCAAGGCTTTCCGGATTCTTGTCAAGAATTGTATAATGCAGTCCTTCGGCTGTGTTGCCGTTGAGCAGATACATTGCACGTGCAAGCATCCTGTCCTTTGTGTACTTGAAACCGACAAGCGCATCGTCGATGTTGTTATGGCTTATCTTGATTCCCGTGCTTGCAGTTGACGCGGCATCGCCTATCTGTGCGCAGTAGTAGTTTCCGAGCGTGACGCGAAGATGGGAGGTAAACATCTTTGTAAACTTCGGATTTGCAAAAAGGTCAATTTCTTTATAACCGTCATAACCGCCGAGCGTATCGGCAAGGTCAATCATATTCGTAAGCCAGCCGGCATTGTAGTGAGTACTGTTCTCATTGCCCATACCATCGCGCGTTACGTCCTGAATAAGTGTTTTCATAACGTTTAAGCCTTTTTCAGTCTCTTCGCGCTCCGGACCGGTTGAAAACTCTTCGCCCGTCTGCATCATCCAGTCAAGCATTTCCTTCGTTTCCGGCATTTTGTTCAGTGCAACCGCTGCCGCTGCAAGAGTTGACTGGTGCGATCCAAAGTTTGACGACTGCATTCCTCGCTTCATATGGTCATAAACTGTGAGAAGAATGTTATCCTCAACGTGCTTGCGAAGCGCACCGGGCGAGTTTTTGAGATTAACCGGTTTTAAGCTTCCGTCCTCATTACGAATGTAGTTTCCGCTTTCATCCGCCTCATACGTTTCTCCGCGTCCGGCAAGGTAGCTTGCAACGTACGGATCGTTGTATATCGGCAGGAACGCATCCGCACTCTTTGCAAACATCTTTCCCATATACGCCGACCAGATAACATCACATACATCTCCGCGGTATCCGTCTCCACGGAACGGAGCCCATCTGTACCAGTACATATCCGGATAAACATCCCCTACGCGGTCAAGAAGAATTGCTCCCGCACGTCCGTATTTTTCATCACCGGTATAAACAAATGCGTTTATAAGCGAAGACAGCGCCGTTTTCACAACGCCCGGACTGACGCCGTTTCCGTACCACACACCCTCGTGCAGATAATA
>JAFQVE010000515.1 GCA_017408185.1 Oscillospiraceae bacterium
GGTTACGTTGTATCCGCTGAGCAACGTTATAATGTATCAACGGATAAATATTATGCAACGCTTACGCTTATCAGTGAAGATGGTAAAATTTCAACAAAGACAGTTGATGATGTACAGAATTATAGCTCTGTATCAATGCTCAATCCGGATTACGGTGTCGGCAAGCTTGACTCATGGAGAGGTGCATTTGTCAGCTATGAGCTTAATGACGATGGAGTTATTTCGATCATTGATACCTGTGATGAATATGGATGTCCATACGATGTGAAAAATACATTTGATTATTCATACGGACAACCGGCTCAAGGTCTTTATCTTGTAAACACATACGGACTTCGCGGAGATGTATTGCAGTTTTACGACACTGATTCTGATGTTGATGTGAAGAGCACACCGGCAATGTCTGCACAATTGAGTGAAAAAGGTTGCGACATTATTGCTGTTGACGGCGATGATTATGCAGGAAGTATGCTTTCGTTCATTTCAAGTAATATTAGTTATATCTCGCAATATGATGGAATATGGACTAATGGGGATGGTGCAGGTAATGCAGTTATCTATATAAATGAGGATGGCGAGATAGAAAAAATCTTCTCATTTACGGATGATGAATATTCGGTTATTTCCTACGACCTCAACGGCGGAGAAGGAAGCATTCCGAGTTTCACAAAGCGCACCGGAACAAACGTTGCACTTTCAACAGCAATTCCAACACGTGAAAACTACACATTCAAAGGCTGGGCAGAAGCTGCCGATGCAACGGATGCAGAGTATCAGCCGGGCGGACTTTACGACGGTGATGCCGATGCAACACTCTATGCAGTCTGGGAGGCAAATAAGTATACGGTTACATATCTTGTAGACGGTGAAGAATACAAGAGCTATGAACTCGCTTACGGAGAAGCAATAACACCGGAAGCAGAGCCTGAAAAGAGCGGATATATCTTCTCGGGTTGGAGCGAAATTCCCGAGACTATGCCGGCTGAGGATGTAACGATTACCGGAACGTTTGAAGAAATAGAAATAGTAGATGCAGCAGGTGTTGAACTCAACAAAACGACTATCTCACTTACTGAGGGAAAAACAGAAACGCTTACGGCGACTGTGTTGCCTGCCGGTGCGACAAACAAAAATGTAACATGGAAGTCAAGTAATACAAATGTTGCAATGGTTGTAGATGGTGTTGTCACCGCAAAGACCGCAGGTACGGCAACAATCACCGCAACAACTGTTGACGGTGGATATAAGGCAACGTGTGAAGTGACCGTAACAGAAAGCGTTGACCCGATGATTTATGTGTTGGATACTAAGGGGCTTGTTGGCAAAACGGTTGATGTTACAATATCACTAAAAAACAATCCGGGTATGGCGTTTTTGAGCTTTAAGGTTGGATATGACAGTTCTGCAATGACGTTGCAATCAGTATCAGGTGGAGCGGTTTTTGACGCTTCAGATATTGTTCCGGGAGATTTAAGTAAGAATCCGTACACTGTTACGGCATCAAGATACACTGTAAATACTGAAAAAAATGGTGGGTTAATCACTTTAACATTTTTGATCAGTGATACATGCGAAGCTGGAGAATACTCCATTATGCTTATCGGAACAGAAAGTAACGATATCGATGAAGAAGATGTATTGCTTCAGTCAGTAAACGGGAAAGTAACAGTAAGAGATGTTGAACCGGGAGATGTAAACGGTGATGGAACCGTAAACGGAAAGGATCTCACGCGTCTTGGCAAGCACTTTGCGGGCTGGGATGTTGAGATAGATGAGGATGCAGCAGATGTTACCGGTGACGGTACGGTCAACGGGAAAGATCTGACGCGCCTTGGTAAATTCTTTGCAGGCTGGGACGTTGAGCTCGGCAAATAAGTGAAAAGGAGAAAAAAGAAAATGAAAGCAAAAAGAATCTTGGCGGCATTGATTACAACGGTGATGTTGTTCGTAATGCTTCCGACCACAGCTTTTGCCGTAAATGGCATTGCTGTGACAGTAGAAAACGCAGAAGTGGTTGAAGGAACTCCGTCTGTAGCTGTTAAAATCAACGTAACTGAAAATCCGGGAGTTTCGTTCTTGAATTTCAGCGTAGGATATGACAGCAATGCTATGACACTTAAGGCCGTTGATGTAGGAAGTGTTTTTGCGGCAAATGAGATAATTCCGGGGAATTTAGCGGATAACCCATATGTTGTCAATGCTTCAACATACACAGCGGACAAAACAGGCACAGGTATGCTTGTAACTCTCAATTTTGATGTGAGTGCAGATTGCGCTTCCGGGGAATACAATATTACGCTTACAAAAGGAACCCTTGGCGGTGCGAATAATCTTGATGAGCAGGATGTTGAGCTTGTATTAACCAACGGCAGTGTCACCATCACCGAAAAGCCGAAGGAAGATATGCAGGGTCTCACCTTCACCGATGATACTGTTACATATGATGGCACTGCAAAGGCTCTTGAAGTAGCGGGAACTCTTCCGCAGGGCGCAGAGGTTGCTTAC
>JAFQVE010000516.1 GCA_017408185.1 Oscillospiraceae bacterium
TTGGTTAGAACGCTAGCCTGTCACGCTAGAGGTCGTGGGTTCGAGCCCCATCCGGGTCGCCATATGCTGTTATAGCTCAGTCGGTAGAGCGCATCCTTGGTAAGGATGAGGTCGGCGGTTCAAATCCGCCTAACAGCTCCAAGTGAAAACTCCGCATAAACCTTGTGTTTTCAAGGCTTGTGCGGAGTTTCTAATTTTATTTCCCTTTTTCAAAACAGTTCTAAATAGTACCCGATAATTCTAAAAAAAGTAGTCAGAAAGTAGTCAAAAGGTAGTCAGTCATTTCACGTATCTAACCGCAAAAAGTACATCTGACCTATCAACTCTCCATTTGACATCTCATCTAACAAAAAGGAGTTCGCACACTTGCGAACTCCTGCATTTCTATTATTAAAGAATCGGTTTGTCTCCTGTTCCCATTTTTATAACCCCCTTCTTTCAATAACATTATATTATATTAATATTATTTTGTCAACCGCAAAATCACTTTATCTTTCACACTCAAAAACTGTTCCTGGCTTTTTCGCACCTATACGCTGACCTTTTTTCTGTTCAACTCTTTGTTCCTGCTGTCTTTTCCTCCACATACAATACAAGTCTGCAATATTTGTATATAGCTTAAATTCTTTCGGATCCGAATTCCTTGCAATGTAATAGTACATAACAAAGCACATTTCCAAAAAAGTTGGGCAGATTGATTGATATATTACACTCTCATCAGCAGTATTATGAGTAAATGACATAGCGAAATATTCTGCATTATTTAATGTTTCCGAAATAAAGTTCTTAAAAAAGTAATTATATACTTCTTTAGGGTTAGCCGAAATCTCCATAACCTCTTCCCCGTCGTCATCCGTTACCTTGAACGACTTTGTGTATCCCTTCACTTCAATGTTATAAGAATAACTAACCTGAATTATAGCATTGATAAACATTTCGTTTTGCGGTAACTTTTCAAATCTTTCAATTTCTTCCTTCGTATAAATTTCCTCCAGCTCAAGTACATCAAATTCTTTAAGTTCGCAGTTTCCCCTTTTCTTTTCTAACATCTCGGTTATTCCACACAGAACAAAAACCCCTTTCACAAAGGAATATCTGTCCAAAATATTATCTTTATAGTAATTGGATAATTCAATTGCTTTTTCCACCCTTGAAAATTCCACTTCGCTCATTCTCGTCGAGGATGACAAATAATATTGCCAAACTGCAATTACCGTTCCTACTATCACAAATAAAGCAGATGTAATTTGAGAACAATATAACATTAACTCAATACCAGCGATTCTATTTGAATCAACCATTGGGAGTTTAAAAAAGCTTTGAGGTAAGATAGTACCGGTAACTCCAACTATCACCAATAAACATGACATGAATTTTCTGTGTCCTTTGATAAAGTCAAAAACTTTCTGATGCATCTTTTTCTCCATAATGTCATCCCCTTTTTCGACATTATACTATACATTTTTACAATTGTAAAGAGACCCCTCGCGCATTAAACGCGAGGGGTACTTGCTTCTACCACCTTATCCCACTATATCCCATAGCCTTTAGCTCGTCTACCGAAATATATCTTTCAGCATCCTCGCTTTCCTCAGCTGCACACCTCGCGAGAAACTCCGTCCACTTCTTACCGGTGAGCGAAGCCGGACAGCTTTTCCCGGTCCAGTCCCGGTGTGCCCGGATATTGTCTGCAGATATCCCGTGCTTTTTCATCAGCTCACGCACAAGCTCCACTGCATTGTCAACCGTCTTTGCAAAATCGCCGTCCGGGTTCACACACAGCTCAATCGCAATCGAGGTCTCGTTTGCTTTCTTGTCCGACGTGTGATAGCTCTTTTCACTGTCCGGCAAATGCTGATAAATTACATCGCTGTCTGCGGTATAGTGCCAGCTCACCTTCTCGTTAAGTCCCTTGAGGTATTTCGCATGAGCTGCAGCATTGGCACCCACGCGCTCATTTGCCGTGTCGTGGATTGTTATATACTCGCATGAGTTTTTTATTCCTGGGCGGTTTATCCGCCCCTTCGGTATTAAATCCTGTACTATTTCCATACACTATCCCTGCTTTCTCAGATACAGCGAGCTCACCCACCCGGAGGCAACGCGGCACCATCCGTTCTTTTCTTCAAGTACGTTAACAACATCGCCGTTATAAAGCTTGCCGACACGTTTGTTGAGCACACCTGCGCCGCTTCTGATGTTGAGGCTTGTCCTTACTTTTACCGTGCGATAATCGGCTCTTGTTTTAAGCCATATACCGATATATCCGCGAACAGATCTTCCGGAACGGTGGTTTCCGAGCGGTGCATAGAACTGCGTGCTTCCGCCGCCGTCAAGGTTTATCGCATTCTCTGCGCCGGCCTTGATAAACGCACGGCGAAGCTCGGCAAGCGTTGCGCCGCCTTTATCCGGCAAAAGTGCAACGTGAAGATTGCCGTTTCCCAATCCGAGCGCAGTTCGTCCACGTCTGCCCGTTATGCCTGCAGGGTTTATGCTCTCAGCTTTTCCGTTTCTCACAAGAGTCGGATATGCGCCTATGTAATCATCTGCGCCTACGTTGTTTTTGTAGGAGAAAACCGCCGTAGTGTTGCCCGGGAACGCAAAGCCGTAGCCCTCTGTCAGACGATGAATCACACCGTTACTGACAACATCACTCGCCGCCTTGCGTGTACTGAAATCAAACAACTCGGCGTTCATAAGAAAATCGGGAGCACGGCCGCGCTCCTTCGTTATCCGGGTGCGTGCGCTCTTGATTTCCTCTTTGCCGTTCTTTGCGTAGAAATAGCCTATATATCCGATGTCAGACAGTGGCACCGTATATATCTTTCCACCTTTAAAATTCGTTGTCTTCATTCTTTATATCTCCTTCCGCATTTTCCTTTAACACCTCTATAGCCCTGGTAATTATCTTCGGGAGAGGCACTCCCATCAACCCGGCATTTTCAACTATGGACATTGCCTCATTCGCCATAAAGCCGACAATCGCCGACGTTCTTATGTAGCTTATACCCAGTTCAATATCAAGCCTGTGCGCTATAATTACAAAAAACAGTGTTATGCACTTTTTACAAAGCCCCTTCCACCCTGCTTTTGAGTTCAGCGCACCGGTGTCTGACTTGTTGCTGTTTTTAAAAACACCTGCAACAAGAAGCCCTGTAATGAAATCAATGGCCATAAAAATAAGAAGCGTTATCATGTCCGATGTCCACCCTCCAAGCAGCTTTGCAATCAGTCCTCCGAGCATTCCGATGAATGCAAACAACATTCCTTTTACGTTTAACATTTTTCACCCTCCAAAATTGAAAATTTCTTCTAATTGTCTGTCATAGCCCGGCGCATCTTCATCATACGGGGCTATAGCAACTGCCGGTGTCGGACGACCTGCTACAAAATACCGAATAGCGTCGGGAGCGTGCGTGAGCTCGTGAGGCTCTCGCGCGACGTCGTTCGGATTCTTGCCGTCCATCGCAACACTCGGCAGAGTGCGTATTAAGTTTAAACAATTTGAAAAGATGCGAAGCGGTGCAATCGTTTCTCCTTGTTCGTTCTTGCATGGCCGAAGCCACTCCTTGAGGTTGTACCAGCCCTGCACGCGGTCATTGTTCGCACGGACCAGACGCACACCGTTTTCCGCAAATATTTCGGCAGCACTTTTGCCCGTATCCTGTCTTCTGTTCCAGAGGTCAGGCGGCGCAATGTTTGCATAAACCTCCTCATCCGTAAGCGCGCAAATACGCTTTGCCGCTTCGGATATAATAAGACCGCTCTGATATATCTCTCTGTACACGTATGCCCTTCCGTACATATCGAGTGCTATCCAATACCCGGCAAGCATATCAAGTCCATAGTCCATGACGAAATACCGTCGCCAATCCCTCGGAATTTCAAACGGTGCAATAACGTGTATGTCACGGTTCCATTCCGTGAAATACTGTCCGTCGAATATATCCCAGTTACCGAACAGCAACGCCTGCTTGTCCTTTTCTGAGAGTTTCTCAAGTCTCTTTACATAGTCCGGGTCAGTCTCCATAAGAAAGACGTTATCCTGTACCATTGCCGGGATAAATATCTTCCCGTCATGTTCACAGTTCGGTGCACCGCAATCAATAAATCGCGACTTTACCCACGAGTGCCCAACCCCTCCGGGGTTCGTTGAGCTCTTTATCTGCTTCGGGTACCCGTTTGTCCCACGCACGCGCGATATGA
This sequence comes from Oscillospiraceae bacterium, assembly GCA_017408185.1. The sequence goes on from JAFQVE010000516.1 coordinate 4,207, forward strand.
GATAGACATAGATGTCCTCTGTAAAGTGCGTAAGCTCATCAAAACGTATAACATCATATTCTGCAGACTGGTATTTATAAACGTCGCTTTCGCGGTCACAGTATGCAAAGTCGATAATCGAACCGTTTGTAAACCGCCCTACGTGCTTGCTGTGGTTATATTTGAATATACTTCGGGGATATATGTCACAAGCTACACGGATGAGGCTCTTTTCAAGTTCAGGAAATGTCCTTCGCAGTATAAGCTGCTTCGACCGAGGGTATCGAAGTGCGAACAAAAAAGCATCTATCAGCTGAGCATATGACTTTCCTCCGCCTGCCGCACCCCCGAACAAAACCTCTGAAGACTTCGCTTCTATAAACCGTTGCTGCTTTGTGGTTATATTAAACTCCATTTTCCGTCACAACATCCTTGTCACCGACATTTACGTCGGTCACAATCGGTCTCGCGTCAGGGAACAGCTCGTAGTACTCCTCGTCGGTGAGTTTCTTAGCCCCGACTACCGAATCGAGAAATGCGTTGATTTCATCATTGGTGGGAATCTTAATCGCTCGACCGTATTCATCGCCTATATTGGTGAAGTGTCCCTCTCCTGCTACTGCGAATATTACATATTCCATCTTAAATCACTCCTTAAATCATTGTAATAGTCCAATTTGTTTTAGTTGCTACGAGTGCCGCGAACTCTGCTGATGTGCTTCCATCATTTGCGCCTGTGCTTGTTTCAAAGGCTTTGTTTACTGCCGAGAGTTTGAGCGTGAGCGTTAGTCCTGTTGCGGTGCTTGAAAGTGCGTTGACTACGCTTGTAATACTTTCTTTGATAAGCGGCGAGTGTTGCAAATTGATGCTGGTCGCTATTACGCTACCTTCTTTAAAGGTTAAATTCGCTAAAGCTGTGCAGGAGTTGAAACAACCAGTAAGTGATGTGCATTTTTCGGTTATATATATGGAAATTGTTGTTTTCTTTCCAGCGCTCCAGCCCTCGGAAAAACCATTTGAGAGATTTACACAATTCGGCAAATCTAAATCGATGTAGTCTATTACGGCGTCTTGGAAAAGATTTGGAGCATTCACAACTCCACTTAAATCAATCTTTTCTTTTATGGTGCGGTAATCAATTTTTGTTTTTCCTCCACGGTTGCAAAACATGAACATTTGGTAAGCCTCGTTACCTGTTGGTTTCGCAACATATTTCGGGTTTAGTGAATTTTCGTTCCAACTTGAACCAGCGAAGAACCCTGTATACGTCGTTTTATTCCCATAATCCTGAATCCTATCCCAACGCCTGTCATACTCCGTTTGCATACCCCATGACTTGTTATACGTTGCCTCGATATTCACGCCCTCGGTATCACTGAATACGTTCATATACGGGCTTACGCTTGTCATTCCCTCAACCGTACCGTCTGCGGAAGGTGTAAGAGTTTGTCCGTTGTAGGGTTTGTATTTGGTTGCTTTGTCACCGAGTTCCCATTGCGGCTTAAACAGAAGATTAGAAACTGTCGTTCCGCTCTTTATAACAATTTCAACGTTATTCTTAAAATCGTATGTCGGCGTAAGCGTAATACCGTATCCAACGTCAAGGCTATATCCACGCGGATTAAGGTAGTACGTTGTTTTGCTGCCACCAACGGGACAACCCGAAAAGGTATATGTGGTACCTTTTTTAAGATTATAGTTTGCTACGGCGTACGTTGCGTCTGCAGTTGCCGTGCCGTTTGCCGTTACAGTTCCGTCTCCGTTATCGGTAAAAGTTATGCCATTTACGGTTTTTGTTGTGTGCAGATGCGGATATTTCAGCATATTCTCCTCACATCTCGTCACCTTAACCTCTTCCGGCTTGACGAATGGCGTGTAGGGGAGGGCTGTGGTGCCACGGTTGAGCATTGCGTATTCAAAAGCTGTTGTATCAGCCGTGCCACTTGTGTTAAATAAAGCTATGCGAAGTTCTGTGCAATTATCGGAAGTAGTAAAGGTAACTTTATACGAATTTGTTGCCGCACTAATTCTTCTAATGCCACCATCTGCCCCAAATTCCCAAATTGTATAAATGACTAAATTTGAGGATAGGGTATACGTGGTAAGGGGTTTGACATTAAACGGAAGTATTCGAATATAACGTGCGTTTGCACCTGTTGGTGTGCCGTTCGAGTCATAGTAATAACCTGACTCAACCTCTTCGGGACACCAATTCACGCTCTCAACCTTACACCCCACGCTATGCGGTATTTCGCTTACATCGTCTACCGATATGTAGCTTCCCGATACGGTTTTTGGGATAATCTTGCTTTCGTCTACCATTGAGGATTGTCCTGCTTTGTACACCTTCGGCACGTTTGCCGCGATTGCTTCGTTATTCGCCGCCATTGCCGCGCACTTTTCCGCTTGCGTCATTACGCATCACCGCCTATCAGTGCGTTTTGCATTGCAAGAATGCTCTCTTGACTTGCTATAACGCTGTCCAGTGCGGAGGAAATATCGCCTATCGAAGCGTTGATGCTGTCAAATTGCACCTGATATACAGCATCACTGTCTTGCATTGCAGACTCAAGCCCTTGCTTTGTGGCATAGACCTCATGTATTGTGTTGCCGTTCTCGTCACAAATCGCCTTATTTGAAGTATCGGCAAATTCACTCCACTCGGCAAAGAATACACTTGCTTCAGGCAATTCTTCTTTCGTAACATAGGTATCGTGTATGATGTTCCCGTTAAAATCAGCGATTGCATTGTCAGCGCGTTGCGCATTAAGTGCCGCATCTGCCACGTCACAAGAATGCGACCTCGCAACGTACGCCTCAGACAAATCGGATTTCTTAACAAGGTCAGGGAAGCTTGTGGCCATAGTTTTATGCTCTGCTTTTTCTTCATCTGTATAGTCGTTTGCACTTAGCCCCTTCCCCTGAATTTTATCGACCTTGCTTTCAAGCAAAGTGTTAAAAACAGAGGTCGTCACATAATCCGAAAAGCGGTCAAGTACAGCTTTGAAAAGGGATGCATGCGCGGCACCGTCACTGAGATGAGCGTTGACGGCATCTGCAGCCCCCGTCTGCTCGGCCGTTACGCCATGTGGATTATCCGAGCTTTCTGAATGTGTGATGAGACCGGAAAGAACTTCCGCGAGCTCATCAATGAGCGCATTGTGTTTTTCCTTTATCTCCTTGTCGCTTCTTGCGTCGAAAATTTCCTTGAGGCTTTTTGCTGTGTACCCTTCGTCTGAAGGATAATCCGGCAAATCCTTCACATTGTCCGCATACGTTGTTATCTTGTGGTTGTCTAAGCTCATTTTACATTACCCCCTGTTCCTGAATAATCGGAGCTGTTCCTCCCTGCAACGGATTTTGCATTTGTATCATCTGCTGTTGTTCCATATTTTCCCGAAGCTGCTTAACTATCTTTGACTTGTTCTTTATAAACTTGTCCGGGATAGATTCGAGATACGTGACCGCATCCGGAATAATTCCTTTTGCCAAAAGATTGTCCGCCGTCTGAATCTGTGTGAGCTCGCTCCAGTATGAGGACTGACCTATCTCAACCTTCATATTGTAGTTTGCATCACTCAGTGTTGAGAAGTCGTGCATCCCCTCGTAAGTTGCCCCGTCGCACGTTATGTTTATCGGTCGCATGCCATAGTCCGTGCGGATGATGTCTATGATTATCCGCACACATTCTTCCATAAATCGGAAATACTCAAGTCTCTGTATCTCAAGCGGCATTGCAGCTGCGTTCTGCGTTGCTATAATCGCCGACGTGTTGTCCGGCTTTACGTTACCCAATGCCGCATCATTTGCACCCATGTATTCCGACGTGTGCTGCATAAGCCCGTTTATAATATTCATCATCTGCGGCGACATGTTCGTACCACCCGATGCAGAAGCAACCGCGTCGTTAGGATTTCCCATAACACCTATAGCCTGTCCTACCTTGTTGCTCCATGAGGAGATTTTTGTCGCATCATAAAGCATCTTTTGTATAGCTCCCGTTTTCGCCCAGTGTATGCTCATTGCGTAAAGCTGATTTATACATATCTGATTTGGAATCGTCTGAGAGACTGCGCTCATGCCGTGGTATGAGTTCTTTATCTCTTCCCATATCATATTTGCTATCGGATAGCGTTCATACTTTGTGTCCCATTCTCCCCGAAGCACAACATCCTTTGTTGTCTTTATCGCATGTATTGTTCCATTCTCGCGCCAGAGCTTTGTTATAACGGTGCAAAGCTCCCCTCGCCCGCTCTCCTTGTACGTGTATATGTCCGAATCGTTATCTGCGTGTATATGCAAAATCTCATCCTCAGAAAGTCCGCGCTTTTTTGCTTCCTCTCGCACGTCGGACAAAATACACGGTGTAGCTATTATTATGTACGGCTGTTTCTGAATCTCATATTTATACGGATTGCCAAAGATAACACTTGTGTTGTCAATAACCTCTGAGACGATTCCTCCACGTGCGCCGTTTCCTGCATCTATGCCTTCGTCAAAGTAGAAGTACATGTACGCATCACCGTCAACAGCGGCATTTCGGACGACTTTTCGCGCCTGGGCTTTTATGTTGCAGCGTTCAATCGTCTTGTCCACCTCGGTCTCGATTACTCTCGCGTCAAGCTCCTCTTTGATAATCTCACGGGGTTCACCGTCCTCTGACTGTATCAGCATCTTTGTTTTCTTGTACGGCTCAAGAAGTATTCCCACGTCGTCCGAAACAAGCATTGCTATAAAATAGCTCACTACGCGTTTTGTGACGTTAAGCACGGGCTTTGGCAGGTCAGGGGCATTAAGCCCCTCCCACTGCTTACCGATAAAGAAGTTTTCGCACTTCTTTACAGTTTCGTATAAGTCAATCGACTTGTTGTAGTTCTTGCCGCGGCCGAACTCCTCCCAAATCTCCGTTGCCGTCTTTTTGATATCCATATTATTTTTCACTCCTTTCGCATATTAAGGCTCCCAAAGCCTCCCTTGCCTAAAGGGAGGGGGACCGTCGAACGACGGCGGAGGGATTACCCGTCCCCCTCCTCATTCCGTATCATGGTACAGCGTGTATATCCGCCGTGCGATGCTGTTCTTGTACCCGAGCTTTTGAATCGCGGCAATCTCGTCTGCCTTTGAGCTGTTCTTTGATATCGCGTTCTCGATTTTTTCAAAATCCGTATACGAGATACCGAAGCGGTCGGATATAGCTTCAAACCGCCTGTCCGTTTTGCCGAAGTATTCATCATAATACTTCTCCCAGGTCGTCTTTCCGCGCTTTACCTTCTCTTCTGCCTTTTTATGAACATCAGAGCCGCCGTTTACCCTTATTGCATATTCCTCGCCGTAGAGTGCGCGGTTTGCTTCTCGGTACGCATATTCAAGCTTTTTATCCTCATTCTTCCCCGGATACTTTTTTAAATACTTTTCAACATTACTACGGTATTTGGGGATGTTGTCGAGTATCGTGTTCTGATCTGCTGCACTTGTTCCTCTTATCGCGTTTTTTTCTCGATTTAAATGTCTATATACAATCTTGTCAGCAGGTACAGCGTTCTTCGCTTCTTTTGTTTTTTTCGCCGCATTCACTGCATCTTGAAACTTTCCGCTCATCGTCTGCGTTTTCATTTTCTCTTCTATATCATCTTTTTTAAATCCGTTTTTTCTCATATCCGAATAGATGATGTTATATGCCTCTTTGTCATTTTCGTATGCCCTGCGGAGAATGTCATAAAAGTCCCCTCTGTTTTTTTCATATTTGATTGAGTATGTAGCCTTTGCCATAAGGTATTCAACAACATAACTGTCAGTTGCAGCCGCTACCTCCCTTGCCGCCGCTCTGACATCTCTTTTTACATTTGCTGTTCCAAAACCAAACATTGTTCCGACAACTGCGCACATATTGTTGAGCGTTCCTGCCGTTGAAAGTTTACTATCTCCCGAGAACGATGCGACAAGGTTTTTGCCCGCTTCAATAATGTTTTCAATACCATCCATATCCATGCGTTCAACGCTATAACCTTGCATTAACGAAACGACATCCTTGATATATGGAAAATACTGCAGCGGATTTACAGCATCAACCATGTTTCCTTTGAATTTCTCCAGCCAACGCTCCCAATATTTCTTTTCTTTCTCGTCATCACGAAGTGCATCTATAAACGATTGTCCGAGTGCCGCATTTACGGCAAACGATACAATGAGTGATATTGAAGTTCTGAGTAGTCTTTGCCCTGCTTCTTGTCTTGCCTCTCCTTTTTCTGTTTGTGCAAAATCCCTTAACGCAGAAACGAACATATTTACATTCTTTGTTGATTCTGCCATATATGAGGTTGCCATCTTATTTATGGCGTTTGAACTTCTCATAATCTGACTGCGTTGAAGTACTCCGTCAACGACCTGCGTGTGGTCAACTATTTCCGTGAACCTTTTTGCAACTGCGTCATAGAAGCCTTGCGTTCCCGGTTGCATATCTGCATATACTTCATCCGATTTTTGAATATTGACACTTCCATCTGCATATGATATACTACGAATGAGCCCGTATTGCGTTCCGTCTAACGGCACATTTAGGTTGCCGCAGACTTGGAACCAACTTCGGGTTCTTTCTTTATTCTCATTGAGATAAAGCACAGTTGTGTCCGTTATCTGCTTTGCCGCATTGCTTCTCATATGAATTGTGCGAACAGCAGTTATGATATTCTTTCCGCTAACATCAGGCCTCATAACAAGACCTACGACAACTGGTCTTCCTTTGACAAACAGCTCTCCATATACATTCACCGTGTTTACTGCTCCTGTATACTCGGTTATAACAATCGGATTTTGCAAAAGCTCCGGAATCTTCTTCAGCACATCCTCAGATAAATGGTCACTATGCTCACTCATCGCCTTTTTTATTTTACCTACATCAAAGAACAAACCTGATGTAGGCAACCCAACTTGATTAAGAGCGCTACCTTCCTTGATTGTTCCGACTTTTATTCTTGTGCCGTCAGTTAAATCGTTCCAACCGTCAATTTTTCCTCTAAAGGAATCTTCCTCCAAAAGCGCATTTACACCTGTCCTTACAGGTGTTTTTTTCTTCTCTGCCTTTTTCGCATTCTTAATCTTCGCCTCAATCTCCGCTTCGCAAGCAGACCAGAGCGCACCCCAACCGAAAGCGTCGGCGACCTCTATTCCTTTCATCCCCAAATCGCGTACTTTTTCAAGTGCGCTACTTTGGTTAAAAAGCAAGTCCTTCATCCTCGGACCTGTGTTCGAATCAAAAAAACCGTATGACTTCCACTTCGCTATCGGAGCATACTTGACAGCTCTTTCCCATCCTCTCTTCGGATGAGCCATTCCTTCAAGGATGTACTTATAATCAATCATACTTCCTGCCCTGAGTACAGCTGTAGGCTGCTGTGCTATAACTCGGATATTTCCGGCTATCCGCGCCGCCTTTGTATTTCTGAGGACGGTGTCAAAAAAGCCTCCGTCATCTCCGCTCATTCCTCCTGAAATGTTTTCGTCAAGGTTTAACCAATACTGAAGACCGTCTTTTCCGAAAGTTTTCTCAACGACTTCCTTCATCGTGTCAGCCACTTCTCCTTCATCATCAAAGAAGGTGTAATTAAGTATCCTTCGGAGATCTTCTGTTGCTTCGAGGTATGCCGCGTATGTCGTAGCTTCTGCGGTGTGTGATGTGAATGTATCAAAAACACTTCCGATTTTGAGCGGTGTTTTTGCTTTTGGTGTAGTAGCATTTGCCATACCAAAATTTCTTATGGATGGAGCGCCCTTTTTACCTCCCACTTGCTTTTCGTCAGTTTTAAGCGACGTTTCAACCGTACGGATAGGCCAGTAGTTTTTCTCTCCGAATTTCTCATAACCGAAAACATTAAGACACGCTTCGTTCATCTCTGCGCCAAGGACACTTGATGTGAAATCAGAAAGCCTCTCGGCAATTCTCTTTTCTTCCGATGACAACTTATCCAACGCCGTCCCCACTTCCTGTTGTGTGATATGTCTTACAACAGAAGAGCGTATAAGTTTCTTTATCCCCGGTAATTCTTCGGGCTTTATTCCTCCCTTGAATATGTGTTCTGTCGCCTGTTCTCTTCGCGTCAAAGCATACAGCTCCATAAGCTGTGCTGTTGAGAGCTCTATTTTTTCCCCTCCGAGAGTTACCTTGTGTGTAGTCTTTTCAAGCTTCGATATTTTTTCATCCGCAACAAGCTTTGACGAAAAATCTATCGCTCTTTCCAATAAAAGTGTTTTCTTGTCCTGAGCATTGCGGAGCATTCTGAAAACAGCATCTCCGCCCGGTCCCAACCTATGAAAAAACTCCTCCGGTGTCATCGTGTCGAGTGTGATAAGCTTTTTAAGCTTTGACAATCCTACGATATCAACCCTTGTATTTTTCATTTTCGCGCCGTCCCGTATGCTTTTCGCTACTTTCTCAACAGTTTCGCCTCGTTTGCTTGTAAACATTTTATTCGCCGTCCTGACCGAGTTTTCTACGGCTCTCAATGCTTTCCATACTGTCCTGAGCTGTTCTTCACTCATTGCATATAACGGGATGTCCTGCATCTCGATTATTTTTTCAAAAAGCTTGCCTCTTCCTTCAGGATCGCCCTCCAAAAGCTCCGGAGAGATTGTTATCGTACTGTCCTCTCCACCTATCCGCTCATATATTTTCTTAAGCTCACGGAATGCTTGCGTTCTGTTTGTCGGCTCTCCATACGGTGAATCCGATTCGACTCTGTGGTACTTTGCATCAGTACCATACTCAAGCGACATTCCTTCAAGATTGATTGCGCGAAGAAGATTTGCAACAGGTTTTTGCAATTCTTTGAGTATGTGCTTTTTGTCGGTAGGGTTGCGGAGCGTTTGGTCAAGTTTCTTCGTCGTTCTCATTATCTGGCCGCGAAGTTCCTTCTCTCTCTGTTTCTTATATACCGCTTTTACTTTTTCTCCCTCTGTAACCTGCGCCCGCTCTTCCATATCGTTAAAATATGTATCAAGCCCCGTCTCCTCGATATAGGATTTCCCTGAGCCTTCCCCTTGAGGAGAAGGGGGACCGCCTGCGGTGGATGAGGTGTTCTCACGTCCGTCTGTCATTCTGAGCGCAGTCGAAGAATCTCTTCCCCCAACCTTCCCATAATCCGGGGAAAGCAAGTCCGCCGTTTTTAACGAATTTTCCCTGTTGACTTTCGGAGGAGTTTCGGGTATAATATCATTAGAGGAGTTGATATCCTCTGAATTATCGCGCAGGAATGTAGACTTCGGATTTTGTCCGTATGAGCTACTTATGTCCTGCGTGATATTTTTTATTTGTGTTATATCTGTCAGAAGGTCTCCCTTTTCATTCGGGAGAATATTTATCCTTCCTTCAAAATATTCATTTCCTACTTTGAATATGGTATCAAAATACTTGAAATCACCTGTTGCCTCTGGATGTATATGCCCGTCTGCTCCGTCCGGAGCCGTCCGGAAGTTTGTCCCTGCGTCAATAAGGTTATCAAGCTCTGTCGATGCTCGCATTTTTGCATCATATTCAAGACCGCTTATTCTCTTGGCTGGATGCCCGTATTCTGCTGCACTTCGTCCATTTACGAAAACTCTGTTGTCGCGCCCAACTACTTTTCCAGAAAATCTTTCTTTTATTATTTTGGTTGCCATTCTTCCTTTTTCATTTTCTGTCAACCCGTCAAACAAATGCTGGTCTGTTTGTACATCTACAAAACGTTTCCCATCCTCAAAGGCTTTCAAATCATACATTCTCCCACCGCCTGCATCCGTGCCGGCGGTGTTTATATTTCCGCTCGCAACTGCAGTTTCAGTAACGGAGAGCATTTTCTCAAACTGCGCGACCGCCGCCTCAAGCTCCGATACCTTTGCGCCGTATTTCTCCTGTGCCGCCGTGTCCGCTTTTGCCCTGTCCCCGGAGAAGGTAGATTTTACCTTCGTTATAAACTCCTTTATACTGTCCATGAGCTTCATTGCGACAGTTCGGTTATCCTGTGCGAGACGTTCAAACATCTTCACGTCGTTTACAATGTTCTTCGTAAAGTCTGCCGCTATCTCATCAAGTGCTTGTGCATCCGAAA
>JAFQVE010000059.1 GCA_017408185.1 Oscillospiraceae bacterium
ATAGTTCCGCCAAAGCCTGCTTTACCCTTGTCTTCAGAAGCGATTCTGAAGTCAAGTCTCGGAGTCAGGTATACAACGTTCAGATCACTCTCATACGGTGCAACTACGGGCAGAATTATCTCAACCCATTCACCATGGTGCTTCTTGATTATATCAAGATTTGCATAGTTGGAGTTGAGGTTACTTCCGAATGCAATTGCACTTGAAGCTGTTCCCGTGGGGTTGTTGTAAGTATAAATATCAAATATCATACTTGCATGGCTTGCACCCTCGGGAACGATCGAATCATCCTTCACCTTAAATGAAAGCTGATAGAATTTACCGGGTTCAACCGGAACACGATGTCCGTCATTTTTGAAGAATACAGATGAAAGGCCTGCTGTTCCCGTATATTCCGGATTAAAGTTTACTGCAAGAGCTCGGTTATTTGCATTGCCGTCCTTGGGAACAACTCCGATCGTTGTGCTCTGAAGCTGGTTTGCCTTTGAAGGATCAGGTTCGTTCTTTGAAATCCATATCCATTCATCACCCTCGGAATCGGGATTTAAGTGCGACATAAGGTTTCTTCCTGCAGGAGCTACTAAAAGCTCATATGTTCCCACTATCTCTGTACCGTCATAGTTTATTGTTGCGGAAATGGTTGTTGTTCCGTTTGAAAGAGCCGAAACAAGACCTTCCTCCGAAACAGTTGCAACATTTTCTGCCGATGAAGAATAAGAAACTGTAAGCTTATCTTCGTCTATTTCATCAAACGGAACATCAAGAGCATCAAAAAGCTCAAAGTTAAGCTGCTTTTCTGTATAAAGCGGCATCGGGTCGCCCTCTTCATCGATTCCATCGATGGTCATCTTTGCCTTTGCGATATCACCCGGAAGTGCCGAAAGCTTTATTCCATTGAGGTTTAATGTCTGATACTTTCCGTCATCGGCAGTTGTTATGGGGTTAATCTCTTTTGAATGTGCATTACCATAGAAGATTACAAAATATTCGCCGGCTCTCGGAGCTTCTACCTGCCCGACTTTCTGATACCCCATTTTTGAAGTATCACCGGAGTTTATATATCCTGCCGGCTCAGAATTTCTGACAATATTATATATTCCGCTTACACTTGTAACTGTGCCGTCATCATATGCAAAGTATATAGCAGGAGCGATTCCGCCCTTGACGTTGTTTGTATCTGCATAAAGATTATACTTGCCCTTATTCGGAACCTTTACTCTCAATGCGAGAATTGTTCCGCTTGACAGATTGCCGTATTTCGACGTCTCATATGTAAGGAGAAGGTCATTTGTTCCCTTCATAATTCTTACGCCACCGGCACTGCTCTGGAATGCCATATCCCAGGGTGCGGTGATATCAAAGTTCATAAGTCCGTATTCTTCTACGGTTTCTCCCTTTGAATTGAGATTTGAAACTGCATCTCTGTTCATAAGTCCCATGTTCTGGAATATTGTTCCTCCACGGGTATATGGCTCTTTTGAATAAATGCTGCTGTCATTTGATGATGGAAGCTTTGAAAGGCTCAGTGCTTCCCAGCTTGTGATATATTCGCGGATAACACCTGCATTTCCTACATCGTAAGGAAGAACTTCAAGCTCAACAGTATCTGAAAGCTCTGTTCCGTCAAGAGTTGCGGTTATTGTTGCATTACCTGCCGAAACAGCTGTGACAGTACCGTCAGCAGCAACTGTTGCAACATCTTCTGCCGAGCTTTCAAAGGATACGCCTTCTGTTATGACCTTTTCACCGCTCAAGGAGTATGTTACCTTTGTGGTAATTGCGGCTGTGCCGCCTACTTCAACAGACTTCGGTGCTATTGAAGCAGAAAAGCTCTGAAGCTCATCCTTCGGCACCATAGAAGGAGGTGTGAGAGTAAGCTTGCGGATTTGTGCATCAATATAACTTCCTCTTACAAGCTCCGGATTTGTTCCCGTTGCGTGGAAAAGAAGAAGATATTCGCCTGTGTCGGAAAGAGTTATTTCATCAAAGGTTGTTTCTTTCTTACCCTCTTCCGCAGTATACATATCTATTGTGCCGATTTTGCCCGTCCCGTTCAATGCATTGATACGGTTTATAAGGTTTACATCGTTTCCGTTAGAGCCAAACTGTGAATATGTATCTGTTGCCTCTTTTTTCACAAGATAGATATCTGCGATAAAGCCCGAAGGAAGTGTGTTGTATTCAATAGTCGGAACATACTTTCCTTCCTGTGCTTTTATTGTGAAAGCAGTTATGAGTACACCGTCCGCACGTCTTGCCTGGGCATTCCAACGCACGTGATCTGCGAAGAGATATCCGTTATATGCATATCTCCAACCATTGAATTCCCAAGGATCGGACTTTGAAGAATCAATGGTTTCAAGAGTATACTTTGAAATATCAACTCTGCTGACAGTTCCTGTTGCACCATGTGCGCCATAGTTGAAGTTGTATGTAAATACTCTTTCTTCAAGCTCACCTGACGGAACCTTAAGCCTGAAGCCCGAAATTGCAATATCCTGCTGATATGTAGCATTTGCAGG
>JAFQVE010000517.1 GCA_017408185.1 Oscillospiraceae bacterium
CGTCTCAACAAGGTCATATGCACGCGGAAGCGTGTGTGCGGTTATCATATTATATATGTAATCGCGATACGGCAGATATTTATCTGCTTCCTCTATCACCGTCTCAGCTGTCGTTTTTGCCCAGTCATAAAGCTGTATATTTTCTCGCGCGGCATCTATTTTTTCTTCTGTATAGTAGGTTGATGCAACCTTACCGTCACGAACGGAAATCGTTATCTTCTCACTGCGCGGTACACCGTCAAGAGTTACCGTCGCAGTAATATCTGTAACACCAACTCCTACCGGAGCTACATGTCCGTTTCCGTCAACGGTGAGTACGTTCTCATCAGCAGATGAATATACCACGGCTTCTTCCGGAATCGGAAGGCTCTGTCCGTTATTATCATACGCGCGGAGATAAAGCTCTGTTCCCTTGCCGCCTGCCTTTATAACCTGAGTTACGGCGCCGAGCGTAAGGCTCGCAAAGCCGTATTCTATTACGTTAAGCGGAATCGGCTCTGAGAAATAATCATTTCCGTTAAAGGCCACCTTTGCCTTTATCGTTGTTGAACCGACTGTCTTACCGACAAGCTTTGTTTTGCTTTCCATAACTGCAACCGATGTATCTTCAATGATGTATTCAACCGAAATGTCTCCGGAAGCTATTTTACGTCCATTGGAAAGATATGCATTAACTGCAGGAGCGCCCGAGCCTTCAACAAAGATATCATACTGCGGAACGGTAAACTCAATACGTGAGAGAACATCTTCGGTTACCGTGATGTCAATCGTATTCGAGAGTGTGTCGTCACCGATTTTTGCAGTTGCGGTTATAGTTGCATTTCCCGGAGCAATGGCTGTAAGCTTCGAGCCTGACACGCTAACAACATTTGAATCCGAGGAAGAAAAAGTGATGTTATTATCCTGATCAGCTTTGTTTCCATGCTTGTTTCCAAAGCTGTATTCTCTTCCGCCACCAAGGATTACCTTTGGTATAACCGTTGTAGTTTCTCCTGCCGCCATTGAGGTCTTTTCTGCAGAGAGCCCGACAGATTCAAGACCGCCGACTCCTTCAACATATGAAAGCTGAAGATATGCCGGTATCATATGTGCATAGTTACCCTCAGGGCTCTTTGTCAGCGCACGGAAGGTTATTGTATGCACGCCTTTGGTGAGATACATAGTGTTGAGAGATTTAAATTCATTGTAGTTTCTGTTTGTGGACATATCCGTCCAGAAGCAGAAATTGCCCAAATATGCTCCATCCATATAGAGGTTTGCGTTCTTTGCACCGCGGTAATACTGCGTTCCGAGAAAATCTATCTCATACCAGCCGTCATAGTCAACCTGTATATCTATGGCAAGATCTGCATTTTGAGTCTGCCCGACAGATGTAATCTGTGCATGGGTTCCCTGAGCATAGCAGCGAAGCTTTGAGCTTGACGGAGTTGATATCGCACTTGCTGTTTTTTTTGTATTTATCTGCCAGCCATATTGGTCAATCTTTACGTCGGAGGCATAGCCCGAGCCCGGCTTTCTGAAGTCGATAAGCTTGCTTTTCGGGGAATTGGGAGTAACCTTAACTTTAAACGGAGCACTTTCTTTACCGGATTCCCCGCACGTTACGGTTGCGATAACGCTTACCCCGTCATGCGGAGCAACGCCGGTGATAACACCGTTCGCCGCCACCTTCAGGTACTGCTCGTCCTGCGGATTTTCAAGGCGGAACACGGACGTGCAGATATCCGCATTTGCGGTCATCCCGCTTGCATGCTCCGCAACAAAGCTGAGACTTCCCGAGAAGCCTGCTTCAATGCTGTCTGAGCCAATGATTTCAACGTAGGAAAGAGGTGTTTCGTCCATAACGGTAATGCTTATCGGTATCTTCGTTTCCTTACCCTCTGCATCAATATAGAGGATAATATCCGCCTTTCCTGCGGCACGTGCGGTGATAACTCCGTCCTGTGATACAGCCGCAACGGACGGGTCGGAGCTTTCGTACCAGTAAACCGAGTGTTCGCCAAGATACGGTGTATCGTCATTATAGAAGAGATTATACTCAAGCGTTTTCTTTTCGCCGACTTTAAAATCCGTCTCTCCCAACACCTCAGCTCGGGTGATTGTTCTTATTATAGGTCCAAGCGTAATTTTATTAAGATAACAAATCGATGTTCCGATATTGCTGTCCTTTGACGGAGTGAATATAAGGAGATATTCGCCCGCTTCCGGAACATTCACCCAGAAATCTGTAACGCCTGTTGCGGATTTGGTGTCGCCTTTGAGCGAGCTGTGAATACCGACGTATTTTGCATCTTTAATCAATCCGTCAATTTCGTCGGCCTCATAGCGTTTGTTCGGGTCTGCCTTTATCATATGAACGTGAGTGCGTACACCGGTATCATTGGTTGACCCTCTGCCAATAGAAAGGCTGTAACGCCCTGCATTTTCAACAAGAAGTCTTACCGCGAGATACGGTCCCGGAGCCTCTTTGTGGTTTCCGTTGTTCGGCTCGTTCCAATAGGCTTCCTTTAAGTCAAGACGTACATAGTTCGTGTTCACCTGCGGATTCCCTGTGGATGCGAGGTAGTTTTTAGCTCCGTTGCTTGTAAGATACTTTGTTGGATGCTCTATCGCCCACTTCGGCTCTGTCTCCTTCATTGCGGAGAAGGCTTCCACCTTTTCACCCTGAGCGTTTGTTGTTATGCACGGTTTCCAGCTTGCTATACCCTGGTTTCTGAAAAGGCCTTCGCCAACCTTTCCGTCAACCCATGTTCTGTCTACGGTCTCACCGCTGTCGCCAAAGACATAGTAATTGTTGGTATCCTTTGCCGTTGCCTTATACATCTTTGCCATATCAAATGCACCGCTTGTGATGTTATACACAATCGGCTCGCCCTGATATTCGGGAAGTCCTTCAATCGGAGCATCGGGGACTGCAATTCCATCCGGTTCGGGCTCAGGCTCAGGCTCCGGAGTTGGCGTGGTGCCGGTAACCGTAACTGCAACGGTGGCGGTTTTTGTTACGCCGCCGATTGTTGTTGATACCTCAACAGTAGTCGAACCGGCACCTACAGCGGTAATAACACCGGTTACTTCGTCAACCGTCGCGACGGATGTGTTGTTGGATTTGAAGGATGGTGTGCCGATAACGAGTGTCTGATTAAGGCTTTCAATCGCCTTTCCCGTGTTGGCGTAAGTTTTGGTTATACTTAATGTTGCGTTCTCAACACCGCCGATTTCAAGTGAAATGCTCTCGTGCGACAGCTCCATTCTGTCAAACGCAACCTCGTGGAGTGAAAATTCAGTAAAACGACCAACCAAAGCCGTATCTGCCACAGAAGTGCTGTTGACATTAAGACGCGGGTATATGCCAACGATATCATTACCGTCAGTCAGGTCCATATTGGTACGATACGGCAGAAATGCCGGTGTTGCAAACATCTTCCACCCGGTTGTGGAATCAGTCGTCTCATAGTCGCCGTCATTCCATACAGTAGCGTTTTTAATATGACCGTTCTGAGCTGTTCCCTTTTTCCATGCGACATTTATTCCTGCCAATACCGTTGACGGTGCAGGCAAGCTGTTATTTTCTTTTTTATCAAGCTTAATCCAGCCGGTAAACTCGTAAAGCTTGCTGTTTCTTTCTACATTGATTCCGTTTCCGGCTTTTGCCTTGGCTTCACTTGTTGTTATGTAAAATCTCGATCCGTTTGTATCGGTTTTCAATCCCGGAACTGCGTCGTTTCTTCCCGGCATATCTGAAAACGACTCAAGCGTTGATGTTATTTCCGCACCGCTTTTTGTGCCGTCAACCAGCCAGATTGTATCAGACTCGGTTGTAGTTGTTCCGAAAGTTCCGTCATCATATATACCGTTCTTGAAATGCTCATCCCCCGCCTTTGCAGGAGCTTTGCTGAGCAAATTCTCTCCGACTACCGGGATTTCAACGGAAGAATTTGTTCCGTTTACGGTAACGGTTGCCTTGCCTATAGCTACACCGATAACCTTGCCGTCATTGGTAACGGTGAGAATGCCTTCCGGTGTAGCGGAAAGTACAGCCCCCGTCGGAACGCCCGTAAGCGCAAGCGTTTCTCCAACGTGGAGAATCTTCTGCGGAAGAGTAAGCGATGCTTCCGGCTCCGGCGTGTTGCCACCCGGCTCCTGTCCTGCCGGCACAAGCTTGATGCCGGAGAGAGAAATCTTCTGCCTATAAGGTGACTTAACAGATGCACCAATCGCAATATATTTTTCATAGAGGTCTGCTCCATCAGGATATGTTTCCTGGTTGGAGTGTTCCGAAAGTGCAATAGGCTGATTTTTCAGTGATGTAGAATCACAGTAAATCACCAAATAATAGTCCTTATCCTTTGTAAGCGAAACACTTGATACACTCGTTTCTTTCAGCACCGGGGTAAATGCACTTTTTTCTGCTGTGCTGAAATTAAACCGACCGAGTACATTCGGATATGCAGTTTCATAATCATCGTCGAGGAAGTAGCACGGAGTTGTTTTGTTATCCGTTATTGCAGACTGGGTCTTGCATTCGCTCATACTGCAAGCTGAACTTCCTGTATTTTCAACTATGAATATCGCTGTATCTGCAGATTTTGCAGTTGGATCATCCGTTTTGAAATACAGATTAAAATTTCCGGAGGATTCTGCAGTAAACGGTAATGCCACATAGGTTCTGTATCCGCTTTTGGTAGCATCCCCCATAGTGCGACACTGCGCATCGATATTCATAACTCCTTTTTCCACCGTTACCGTATAACGGTCCTCACTGGTATTTTTAATAAGAGTGTTTGCATCAATTGCAATGCTCTGCTCCTGCGCCGTTGCAAATACCGGCACTGCCGGAAGCAACGATATCATCAGCGCGATGCTTAAAAGCAGTGATAAAATCCTGTTCAGTTTAGTTTTCATACATTGTTCTCCTTTCTGTTTTACCCTTCCGGGCGGGGTAACAATATCCTACGTTGTAGAGACAATCGTCCTCGACTGTCTGTTTCCGCCCTTCCGGGCGGGAGATACGCAAAGGGAACTTCTTGTAGTTCCCTTTGAAACCTTCCACGCTTTTGCCGCTCGGCGCGCACCGGATAAATTATTCGCTCATCACAGAGACTTGCGTAAACGGCAAAATTAAAATTTTGCCCACGCCGTCTTTTCTGTGATTTCGCTGTAATTTATACCCGTTTACGCTTATAGGCGGCATTCCTAAACAAGAACGTTTGCGTTCCCGAATAACGCAGGGAGGGTGAACGCCGTCCATCCTCCCCTGTTGTTGTGATTAGTTATTCTGCTGTGGCTGTATATACATCAGTATAAATTATTTTCTTTTCGCCGTCAACTTGATAAATAAGGTAACCGCGAACTACCTTCTCATCGGCATCTGCCTGAGCTGTAAACTGTCCGTGAGCATCCGCACTCTGCGATGCTGCTTTCGAACCGAAACCTGTTACCTCCGGCGTTCCGCTCTTTGCAAAGAGTATTCCCGCTTCAACCTTCTCAAATCCCTGCGGCACGCAATACTCAATCATATATGCACCGTTTGCGGGATCATCAAGAATAATTACCGGTTCAAGTTCTTTCTCATCGGTGTGTGCTTCAATTTCCGTTCCATCCCACATAAAGTAGGTGTAGGTATCACCAAAGAATACAGTTTTGCCATCACGTGTCCAATATTTTGCACCGGAAGCCGTGCGAGTCACTTTCGTTCCGTAGGTGTGTTCTTCCGAAACCTTTGTACCATCATACTTAACCTCGCCGGAAACTGCGGTGTTCCCTTCTTCAACCTCTGCAACCGCGCGAGTTGTGCCGACTTCAAGAGAATTTACATCGAGATACTTACCTTCGTCAACAAGCCATTTTCCGGTAAGCGTAAAGCCCGTTACTGCAGGAGCTGTTGGCTCTGTTATTTCTCCGTCATTATCATCATCCATTGAAAGGAACTGCTTGTTTGCATTCCAGAACTCAACAATTTTAAGCTCTGTATTTATCGGCTCATACACTGCCGTAAGAGAAGTGTTTGTGTTTACAACGTAATTTTCAACCTTTGCATCGGTCTGAAGGAATGCACCGCCGACCTTCCAGCAGATGAATTTGTAATCAGTTGTGTCTTTCGCTTCCGCAGTGATTTTTGTTCCTGTTACAACATCTTTTGTGTTGTTCACGGTATAACCCGCTGCCGTTACTCCGCTTGCTGCAGCCTCGTAATTTGTGAGGACACCTGCAGTTACGGTTTCGGGAACCTTATCTTCTCCGCCATCTACGATAACCTTGACCTCTGCGGTCTTTGTAACACCGCCGATTGTTGTTGATACCTCAACAGTAGTCGAACCTGCACCGACTGCGTTAATAACGCCGGTTGCTTCGTCTACCGTTGCAACAGCTGTGTTGTTGGATTTGAAGGAAGGAGTGCCTGTAACAATGTCGCCGTTGAAATTTTTAATTTGACTTCCTGTATTGGAGTTGCAAGCTTCTACCGTCACTGTTGCCGTATTTTCCGTTTCGCTGCCGGCTTTAAGTTCAACATTCTCAGCTGAAAGAACAAGCTCGTCAAAGACAACCTCATGAACGGAAAACTCAGTAAGATAAGCTTCCATTCCGGTATTTTCTACCGTTGTTTCATAGTTCAGCACAAAGCGGGGAACAAGGTTGACCACATTTGACTCGTCGGTTAAATTCAGATTAGCGTAATTTTGAAGTCGCGATCCTGAAGTGAAATACTTCCAACCGGTTGTTTCGTCTGCGGTTGTGTAATCTCCATCAGCCCAAACACTAACGTTTCCGCCCGCTTTGTTTGCAGGTTTTGATGATGTGTTCATGTAGTATGTTACTAATGCTACAGAGGTTCTTGTATAATCAGGCAAAACATAACCGTCCCGTTTGTCAAGCTTTGTCCAACCGGTAAACTCATATATCTTGCCTTCTTCCGCTGCAATATCTCCATTAAGATCTTCTGCAGTACCTGTATCCATGGTTACATATGTTCTGCAATCATTCTTTACGATTTTAAGACCATTGACCGGTTCTGTTCTTCCGGGAAGCTCAAGTCCCGAAGCCGTGGTAGTTGTAATGTCATACGCCTTGCTCACGGCGCTACTCTTATTTAATCCACCATACTCCCACGGTGTGGCAGAATCAGCTGCGCCCGTTCCGTATGTACTATGGTAAAGACCGTTCTCAAAATAAGCATTCTTTGCGGAAAGCTTATTCTCCCCGACTACCGGAATTTCGATGCTCTGCTTTGTACCATTCACATCTGCGGTAACGGTTACCTTGCCCATAGCTTTGCCGATAACTTCACCTTTTGCGTTTACGGTTAATATATCAGGAGCGGAGGAAGAAAGAACCGCGCCATAGGGTACGCCTTCAAGCGTAAGCGTTTCGCCCTCGTGGAGAATCTTCTGCGGGAGCGAGAACGGAACTTCTGTCTCAACCGCAGTTTCGTCATGCGGGGTAAGAGTTATTGAGGATATAAAACAACGCGAATAATCCGCTCCTAAATTACTCAACTTATAAGGAGCAAAAACAAGGAGATACTCTCCTGCTTCAAGCGTCTGAGCTTTTGCAGTCATTGAACCATGGCCGTAAACAGAGTCATCTGATATGTAGACACCGAGTATGTTTGTTGTGATCGCCTCTAAATCAGCGGAGGTATAGTCTTTTTCTTCCTCTGCTTTTACGAGATAAACATTTGCCTGTCCGCCATACTCATTCGCACTTTCCGAATCAAGCATAATATCGTATTTACCGGGTGTCGGAACCTTGATTCGCAATGCAAAAGATGTGTCAGCTTCTTTCAAAGTATTCTTTTTAAAATCCATTCTAAGATTAGATGATGACAAAATTACATTTCCAAGTGCATTGCCATACTCGAACTTCCATTGCGGAACGTCTCCTTTCAAAGCAGAAAAAGCCTCTACTTTTTTTCCTTCAGCACTTGTAGTTATTACCTTATCCCATGTAAGCAAATCAGGATTATAAATGTAACTTGTTCCCCATCGACCATTGGCTGCTTTACGGTTTACAGTCTCTCCCGTTACCGGATCTATCGCATCATACGTTGTTGCAGTAGTATTATCCGGCACAGTAGCATAATTAAAAAGCGAATCCATATCAAACGACCCGGTGGTGAGGTCATAGACGATTGGCTCTGCCGTTTCTCCTTCCACCGCAAATACTGACGGAACAAGTGACAGAAGCATTGCCGCCGCAAGGATAATTGATAATAGTTTTTTCATGTTTTCTTCCTCCTTGAAATGTATAAAAATGTACTACCCCCCCCCCCGAATTTTTTGGCATTTTTTTTCATAAAAATTCAGGAAGAGGCAGATGTTTTATTTCGTGGCACATATCGCCACACTTTTGTAATAACATTTTAACATTTCCGAGCGAAAAATCCAATGTAAAATATTGCACGTTTTGGCAAAACAAAAAGCCCGGCATCAAACCGGACTTTGAGAGTTGTAATTCATTGGAACAACCGCGAGCGTTTTCCCTAATGGTGCCAACACCTTTAAAAGTGTATCTATCTGAGGACTTGTAGTGCCCTTTTCCATTCTTGCAATAATTGGTTGCTTGACCCCGCTAAGCTCTTCAAGCTTTTTCTGACTTATCCCTTTTTCTTGTCGTGCTTTTATAAGCGCGCCAATGAGTTCAACTCTTAAATTGCTTTCAGCAATTTCCTCTTGAGTTAAGCGAGAATCCATAAAAGCAAGCACATCGCTTCCTACTGCATCATCCCCACGAGTACGGATATCAGCAATGGTTTCTTCAGCTTGTAACAATGCATGTTCCATATCCATATTATTTTTCATTTTACTTGCTCCTCTCCATATAATCTTTCATGCGCCGTTCTGCCTTGTCTATCTCTCTTCCGGGAGTTTTTTGTGTCTTCTTGACAAAGTGTGATAATAACACATACTGTGTACCATCATATGCAAAAAGCAATATACGATTGCGCAACGGACGAAGTTCCCATATTTTTCCGCGCAAATGCTTGACATACGGTTCACCAGCTTTTGTTCCATTCTCGCTTAAAATTTTAATATATTCTCTTATTTTAGTAAAATTGATACGGCTATCCTTATCTTTTCGCTTTGCCAATTCTTCAAGATATTCCCGAAGTGGCTCTTTACCATCTTCATCTCTATAAAACTTAACTGAGTACACTACAAATTATCCCTCCCTTTATTATTCATTATACTTTAAACAAAGCACAATGTCAATAACTAAAAAGTTATTGACATTCCAATGTAAAATATTGCACGTTTTGGCAAAACAAAAAGACCCGGTATCAAACCGAGCCCTAAGTGTTTTAACAATATTCTGCCGTGCTTTTACCAGCTTATATCTGCAAGATTAAAAACATCACCATTTTTTATATCCACTTGTGCTTCAGCTATTGCAGATACTTCATCTGCATACGGCTTTGCGCCCGGAACAAATCGCACCAAAACATTATATATGGTTTCCATATCAGTTTCATTGAGCATATCAATTAAATCGTGCAACATTGCCTTACTCATAATAACAGCCTCCTATAAATTCTTATAAGCTTCTCCACGTGGTAAAACCGCCATCACAGTTATTATCTCTCCATCCGAGGAGTATATAACTCTAAAATCGCCAACCCGCAACCTGTAATAATCAGTATATCCCTGCAATCTTTTCACATCACCGAGAGGTAGCTTATTTATTCCGCAAATAATTCTTTCTCTTGTTGCAGCATCAAGCCTTTTCATATTTTTAACAGCCGTCTTCGTAATAAATATCTGCATTACCTCACCACCTAATTTTATTATATTTTAAACCGAGCAGAAAGTCAATAACTTTTTAGTTGTCATATCCAATGTAAAATATTGCACGTTTTGGCAAAACAAAAAGCCCGGCATCAAACCGGGCTCTGTGTGTTGTAACAATATTCTGCCTTATATTCTTTGTGCCGAATGCTCAGCATTGTTTTTTGAAAGGAGATACAGACAATATTGATTCATACTAATCCCTTCGCGCTTTGAATTCTCCGAAAGAGACTTGTGAAGCGATTTTGGAA
>JAFQVE010000060.1 GCA_017408185.1 Oscillospiraceae bacterium
AAACGGCGAGGAAACCACTGTTGCTCCCGTAATCACCGTCACAGACGGTATGGCTGACCAGAATATCCTTGCACAGTTTGACTATGTTGGTGAAGACATCAGCTTCGCTGTTACAGGTGCTGCCGATAAGGCTTTACTGACAGCAGTCTTCGTTCCCGATGGCGGTGTTGCACAGGATTTCGCCTCCTGCAACAAACCTGCCGCTGATGGCGTAGTTACAATTACCGTCAATGATCTGGACAGCAACTATGAGATTGAGGGTTGGTATGTAAACGGTGAAAAGCAGCAAAGCATTGCTGAAGCTTTCGATTATGCGGCAAAGGTCGGCGTTGGTGCTGATATTACCGTGAATATCATACGCAAATCCTATACCGTGACCTTCTCTGCAACCGATGGAACTGTGAATGCGGTTGTCTCCGGAAATACCATCACCTCCGGTGATTTGGTTGTGGGAGACAGTGTTGTTACCTTCACCGCAGAGCCCAAGAGCCCCACCGGCTATTCCTTCCTTGGCTGGACAGTCAACGGAGTTCCTTCAGATGAAACTTCCGAAACCTTAAGTCTGAGTGTTACCGAGAATCTCACAGTAGAGGCAACCTACAGACTGGATGCCGTTACACATCAGGTAACCTACGGCGTTGTTGATACAAACGGCGAGACTGACGGCGGAATGAACGGTGTTCTTACCCTCAAGGACTATAGAACAAATCCTGCTTCCGTTTATGCAGGCTCCGATATATCCTTCACAGCTGTTCCCGATGCTTATTATCGCGTAGAAGGTTGGTACAGCGATGCCGAAGGCACTATGCCTATCAGCGGCACAGCTGTTGAGCAGAACACATATGATGTAGAGCATATTACGGCACCTATGTCAGTGTATGTTAAGTTTGAACCCATTCCTCAGTATACCGTAAGCATTGATACCATCGGTCTTGGCGCAATAACCGCCACGGTCAACGGTGAAGAAGCAACAATAGAAAACGGAAGCATCATTGTATGGAGATATGACGATGTGGTTCTCACCGCAGTACCTTCCGAACATCAGTATCTCAGCGGCTGGACAGTCAACGAGACAGCTTCCGGAAATCAGCTCAGCCTGACTCTTACGGATGTGACGGAAAATACCGATGTTACAGCAGAATTTATGGCAAGCCAGAACATAGAGTTCAAAACAGAAGTTGTAAACGGCTCTATCGAAATCAAAGCAGGCTTTGGAGATCAGCTTGAATACATCAATCCCGAAACAGGCATTGTTATTCATAAAGGCCAGAATGTTGAGCTCACTGTTACTCCGGATTCCGGTATGATGGTGGATAAGTGGATAGTAAACGGCGAGGAAATGACCGATTATCTGGATAACATTCTTATGATTGAAGCTATCGACAAGGATACAACCGTCCGCGTTGAGTGCGTGGAGATTTTGCTCCATAATCTGCCTGCAGATGATGCGGAAGGTCGCTATGTTGTCACAGACATCTTGGAAACTCCGGTTGAATATGGCACAGATAAGCAGGTTCGTGACCGCGGAACTGTCACCTTTGTGGTAGAAAGCAAGGATAATAACATCATCACAGAGCTGCAGGTTGCGGCAGGTGCCGGAAGCAGAGTTGATGCCAAGAAGACCGCAGTAAATAAGTGGGATGTAACTGTTGAGAACGTCAAGGCGGACATCGAGCTCACCCCAACTGTTGTATCAGGCAAACAGCTGGAAGTTACCTGCGGTGCAGGCGGTAAGATTGTCATCACAAAGGGTGGCGAAGTTATTGCCAATAACAGTATTCTGAACTTCGGTGATGAAATTGTAATCCGTGCCGAAGCTGATAAAAACTACAAGCTTTCAAGCCTGACTCTCAACGGAAATACAATCAGTAGCGGCAATACTTACACAGTCGTTCCTGAGGATGAACGAATCTTGATTAACGCGACATTTACTGCCCGTTCCTCCGGCGGAGGCGGCGGTGGTGGTGGCGGTGGCGATGCCACACCTACCTATATTGTCAGCTTTGAAACAAACGGCGGAAGCGAAATTAAATCAGTTTCAGTAAGTCTCGGCGGCAAGGTAACAATTCCCGATGCTCCGACCAAAGACGGTTACACCTTTGACGGTTGGTACACAGACGAAGAACTTACAACTGCTTATGATTTTGATGCAACTGTATCAAAGAGCTTAACACTCTATGCGAAGTGGAAAGAGTTCTCCGGAAATTCACCGTCCGGATGGCAGAATCCCTTTGAAGATGTAAAGCTTGAGCATTGGTTCTATGACGATGTACGTTTTGTGAATGAAAACGGTTTGATGAAGGGCGTATCGGAAAAACTCTTTGCACCGAGCAGAAATGTTACCAGAGCAATGCTTGTCACGGTTCTCTACCGAATGGAAGGTGAACCGACAACAAACGAAAGCTCTCCGTTTGGTGATGTGGATATGGAAAGCTATTACGGAAATGCAGTTTCCTGGGCAAAGCAGAACGGTATTGTAAAGGGAATATCCGAAAACGAATTTGCACCCAATGTGAATATCACCCGTGAACAGTTTGCTGCAATTATGTTAAGGTATGCGGAATATAAAGGAATGTCGGCTGTAACGCTTGAAGAAAACCTGCACTTTGACGATGCAGACGAGATCTCGGAATATGCAATTTCTGCAATGAATTGGGCGGTCGGTTCAGAACTTATCAAAGGAAGAAGTGAAAAGACTCTCTGTCCGAAGGATACTGCAACAAGAGCAGAATGTGCCGCAATCCTCCACAGATTTTTTGAGACAAACAAGTAAAACAAAAATAACTGTTGCTTACGGGCAACAGTTATTTTTTTGCATCAAAGCCCTTTTCGTAGTTTGAAATTGCGTTTTCTATGTGCTTTGAAAGAAGCTTTGAGGCGAGAACTGAGTTTTTTTCGGAAATTGCATCGAGAATTTCTTTGTGCGTGATTTTATTGACTGCAGTAGGTGGAATATGCTCCTTTGACTGGCAGATGCAGAGCTTCACCTCGGAGATTATGGCATCATAAAGCCGAATGAGACGGGTGCTTTCCGACAGGGAAACGAGAAGTGTGTGGAAATCAATATCCGCACTGACATATTCATCCCAGTTATCACGGGGAGTTTCGCGTTGCAGAAACTCTGCCTTTTCAAGAAGAGGCTTTGTGTCTGTGTCGTTTTTTATTATTCTGCAAACAGCCTCGGTCTCAAGCAGAGCACGAAGTGAAAAAATCTCACGGACATCCTCACGGTTTATTTCACGGACAAAAACACCGCGGTTCGGGATTTTAACAAGAAGACCGCAGGAAACAAGCTGTGACATTGCTTCACGCAAAGTATTGCGGCTTACCCCATAACGTGAGATAAGAACATTCTCCGTCATTTTCTCACCGGGTGCAAAAGTAAAAAATATATCCTTTTCAAGTGCCGATATTACCGCATCGACAACGGAAATTGTCTTAATTTGTATCTCTCCCAAAACCTCACCGCCTTTTCTCTTATTATACCACCTGACGGAAAATTTTTCAAGAGCATTGTAGGATTGTTGAACAATCTGTTGACATCTTGCCGTGAATGGTTTATAATCGTAGTGTTAATGAAAGGATTGATGAAGATGAAAGAAAACCTTATTTCACGCCGTGCAAACAGCGTTGGCAGAACTAAAATCAGAAAAATGTATGAGCTTGAAAAAACTCTTGATAATGTAATTTCCTTCACAGTAGGTGAGCCTGATTTTCACACTCCGGAGAATGTTGTAAAGGCTTGTGAAAAAGCACTTGCGGAGCACAAAACAGGCTATGCCGCAAATCAGGGTGTGCTTGAGCTTCGCCGTGCTATTTCCGACACGATATTCAAAACCCACGGTGTGAGATATAACCCCGAAACGGAAATTCTCATCACCGCAGGCGGTATGAACGCTCTCCGTGCCGCAAGTGAGGCACTTATAAACCCCGATGATGAAGTGATTGTCCCGGATCCTTACTGGTGCAACCATTTCCACCATCCCCTTATGGAGCTTGGCAAAGCGGTGTGTGTCCCCGTCAGTGAAGAGACAAACTTTATGTATGACCCCGATGTGCTTCCGAAATATATAACAGATAAAACTAAAACGATAATTTTAAATTCCCCCTCAAATCCCACGGGACGGGTTATGGATGAAGATACAATGCGACGTCTCTGCGAGGTCTGCAAAGAGCACGACGTTATTCTCATAAGCGATGAGGTCTATGACCATATAATCTATGACGATATAAAGTTCTGTAGTCCCGTTATGTTTGACGGTATGCGTGAGAGAACGGTTATCTGTAATTCCTTCTCAAAATCCTATGCAATGACAGGCTGGAGAATAGGCTATGCCGCAGGTCTTGAAGAGATAATAAACGCAATGCTCCGCATAAACGAAAACACTCTCGCAAGCCCCACAACTTTCGCCCAGTATGCCGCAGTTGAAGCACTTTTAGGCCCTCAGGACGAAGCGAAGGCCATGGTGAAGTCCTTTGAACGCCGCCGTGATATTATGGTGGAGGAGATAAACAAAATTCCGATGCTCTCCTGCCCAAAGCTTCAGGGTGCGTTCTATGCCTTTGTTGATATAAGGGGCACAGGTCTTTCAGATGATGAATTTTGTGAGAGACTTCTTTTGGAAAAGCGTGTTTCCGTAACACCCGGCTCAGGTTTTGGTACAAACGGTGCGGGGCACGTGAGAATGTCCTATGCACTTTCCGAGAAAGACCTTTTAGAGGGACTTTCCCGTATCCGTGAGTTTGTGAATAGTCTTTAATGGGTGGTATTATGAGCAGATTTGAAAATTTACATAAAAAGCTAAAGAACAGGGAAGAAATACTCACAACAAATCTCGGCAATGTCGCTTGGTCGGGAATTATTGAGCTGATTTCACGTTTTCCTTTTGATGGGGTTGTGATTGACCTTGAACACGGAACACTCTCCGTTGAGAGCGCAGAAGCTCTTCTTCGCACCTGCCGTCTTTGCGATTTGCCCGGTATTGTGAGAATTTCCGACTGTGTGCCGAATCTCATTTCAAAAACTCTCGATATGGGTGCTGACGGAATAATCCTTCCGAGAGTGGAAAGTGTTGAGCAGGTAGAAACCGCAATCCGTGCAATGCGCTATTTTCCGAGAGGAAGAAAAGGCTGTGGTGGTTTTTCAAACCTTCGCCGCGAGGACTGCGGAAGTACCGATAAATATAACGATAACCGTCTCCTTTTTGTGCAGATGGAATCAAAGGAAGGTCTTGCGATTTTGCCCGATATTCTCAAAAACTATAAGGATGAGATTTCCGGCGTTCTCATAGGACCGTATGATGCATCAATAATGCTCGGCACACCTCTTGATATATTAAGCGATGAAATGACGGAGTTTGTCGGGAAGGTGTTCTCTGTCTGTAATAAGGAAAAAATAACCTGCGGAAGCTTTGTTGATGATAAAACTCTTATCGAAAGATACCGAAGCCTCGGTGGAAACTTCTTCTGGACAGGAACAGAGCTTTCACTCCTTTCGGAAAGCTATAAGGCGTTGTGTGAAGAATTTGGGAAGAAATAAAAGCTGTGGCGAAATTTTCGTCACAGCTTTTAAGTTTCATATACAATACGCAATTGATGCGAGGCGTTTTGCGGCTCTTGCGAGGGAGGAGAGTAATCCTCTTTCGTTTATGGAATGGATGAATTTGCCTTCGGTGCCGAGACCGTCTATTGTCGGAACTCCGAACTGAGAAAGGTCTGCCGCATCGGAACCGCCGTTTCCGAAAAATGTGCAAACCGTGGGTATGTTATTTTCTTTGAATATTTCGTTGACCTTATCGAGAAGAGCGTAGTTTCTTTCTCTTTTCTCCATTGGTGTTCTGTAGCTTACAAGAGTTGCTTTGCAGGTTGAACCTTCTATAAAAGCTGTGCTTGCAATCTCTGCAACGAGCCTTTTTGCCTCCTCCATCTCATCAACGGTCTTAAAACGGATATCGGCGGTGAAGGTGCATTTTTCGGGGACGGAATTTTCCGCAGTACCGCCGCTTATAAGTCCGCAGTTGCAGGTGAGACCATCCGGGTTTTTGAGCTTTTCAAGCTCTGAAATTTTGCGTGCAGCCTCGGCAATTGCACTCACGCCGTTATAGCATACAGATGCGTGTGCCGCACGACCTGTGACCTCGAAAGAATATTTAAGTATGCCCTTTCTTTCGATTACCACGTGATGAGGACCATATCCTTCACAGTTTAAAAAGGCTGCTGCACCCTTTGATTTTTCACACATATACTGTACTGTTCTTTTGTCACAGAAACGGCTTCCGTTTTCTTCGTCGCTCTGGAGAAGAAGCTTTATGGGACGGTCTTTAAAGCCATACTTTGAAAGTGCATCCATTGCAAGAAGCGCGGCGACTATGCCGCCCTTACAGTCGTTTGCACCGGGACCGTAGATATATTCATCGTCTAGGCTAACAGGGGGATTTCCGAAAGAGCCGATGGGGTGAACCGTGTCAAGATGCCCGGAGAATACCACGGGAGGAAGATCGGAATCGCTATTCATCGTTATGCATACTGCGTTTCCCGAAACCTCTTCCTTATGTATGTCAATATCAAAGCCGAGAGCTTTTGCCTTTTTGATAAAGAGCTCTCCGCATTTGTCAACGCCCTCTTTGAAGTTTGTGGGGCTTTCGATACTGCAGGCATCAGCCCAGAGCCCAATATATTCATCGTTAAGTGAGTCAATGACCTCAAAAATCTTTTCGCATTTCACAACCATCACCGCTTTCATATAATGAATAAATTATACCACATTAAAAATGTTTTTCAAGCCATTGGTGAAAGAATGCGTTGGCTCTTGTTGTGTGGTAATTATTGTGATACAATAAAACAGGGGTGATTTTGTGATAAAAAAAGCAAATTGGATAAAATCTCCGGTTGATGTTGAAGCGGCAGTAGTGAAATTTCGTCGTAATTTTTGCTGTGAAAAACATATAGAAAAATGTATTATACAAATTTCTGCAATAGGGATTTTTAATGCATACATAAACGGAAAACGAATAGGGAATGATGTTCTTGCACCGGGCTGGACAAGTTATAACAGACGAGTTCAATACAGAGAGTATGACATTACGGATTTGCTGGCTTCTGATAATATCATTGACATTGAGCTTGGAAGAGGATGGGCTGTCGGAAGTGTGGGATGCAACAATCCGTATCCGTATCAGACGGAACAACCGCTTGTAATCGCAAATTTGCATATCTTGTATACAGATGGTGATGAAGATGACTTGTGCACGGATGATTTGTGGGATGTATACACTTCAAAAGTGACTTTTTCTGAAATATATCACGGTGAGACGGTGGATATGACGGCATCGGAAAAGTTCCTTGGGAAGGCGGAGATATCCGATTTTAAAACAAGACTTATCCCTACAGTGGGAGAGTTAATTTTGGAGCATGAACGCATTTTACCGTGTGAGATTATTCATACTCCAAAGGGAGAGCTCGTTCTTGATTTCGGGCAGAATCTCACAGGTTATGTGGAAATTAAAATTTGCGGAGAGCGCGGTAAAAAAATCGTTTTGCATCACGCCGAGGTACTTGACTATGATGGCAATTTCTATACGGAGAATATGCGTTCGGCAAGAAACGAAAACGTATATATTCTCAGTGGCGAAAACGATGTGTTCAAGCCGGGATTCTGCTTTCAGGGATTTCGATACGTGCGACTTACGGAGTATCCCTTTGAAGAGATTGACCCGAAAAGATTTTGTGCGGTTGCAGTTTATTCCGATATGAAAAGAACAGGCTTCTTTAATTGCGGCAACGAAAAAATAAATCAGCTTTACAGCAATATTCTGTGGGGGCAGAAATCCAATTTTCTTGATGTTCCCACCGATTGTCCCCAGCGTGACGAGCGTCTGGGGTGGACTGGGGATGCACAGGTTTTTGCACGAACTGCGATGATAAATTATGATGTAAAGAAGTTCTTCACAAAATGGCTCGGTGATATGGCGGAAGAGCAGGGTGATGACGGCGCGGTAAGCTTTATTATTCCGGATTGCAGAAATACTCCCGGAGAAATCAATCCGTCTGCCGGTTGGAGTGACGCTGCGTGCATAATCCCGTGGGAGCTTTATCTTGCTTACGGAGATAAAAACCTTTTGCAAGAGCATTACCCGATGATGAAAAAATGGGTCGAATATCTGAAAAAGGAAAGCGGAAGCGAGTATTTGTGGAGCTTCGGTAAGCACTTCGGAGATTGGCTTGCGCTTGACGGAAACCCGGACGGATATAAAGGAATTACTCCGACATATTTCATTGCAAGTGCGTTTTTTGCGTATTCCACGTCAATCCTCATAAAAGCAGGAAAAGTGCTCGGCGAAGATATGTTTGAATATGAGAAGCTTTATGAGAAGATTCTTTTTGCATTTCGGTCTAAATATATAAAAGACGGAAAGGTACACCTTGTTCCTGATGATTGGAAAAACGGCGATGATGAACCGACTATCGAAACGCAGACTGCGTATGTGCTTGCTCTCTGTTTCGGGCTTTGTGAAGAAAAGGACAGAACTACTTTTGCAAAAAGGCTTGTTGAGCTTATAGAGGAAAAGGGAGAAAGTAACAGCTGCGGTTTTCTCGGAACACCGTATATCCTTCACGCCTTATCCGAAAACGGATATACGGATATTGCCTATAAGCTTCTTTTCCGTGAGGAATATCCGTCATGGTTATATTCGGTAAATCATGGTGCAACAACTATGTGGGAGCATTGGAATGGCA
>JAFQVE010000518.1 GCA_017408185.1 Oscillospiraceae bacterium
CATTATTTCGGTGACGGATTTGCAAAGCAGTTTGAGATAGAGTTTGCAGACAAAAACAATAAAAAGACAAATCCCCACGGCACATCATGGGGTGTTTCCACGCGTCTTATCGGTGGTATTATCATGACGCACGGCGACAACAACGGTCTTGTGCTTCCACCGAAGGTTGCTCCCATTCAGGCAGTTATCATTCCTATTGCAGCGCACAAGGGCGGCGTGCTTGAAGCGGCAGATAAGCTTCTTACAACGCTCTCGGATGCGGGAATACGCACAAAGTGCGATACAAGTGACAACTCTGCCGGTTGGAAATTTGCAGAATATGAGATGAAGGGTGTGCCGGTAAGAATAGAGCTTGGTCCGCGCGACCTTGAAGCAGGCCAGTGCGTGCTTGTTTCCCGCGTAACCCGCGAGAAGAAGGTTGTAAGCCTTGACAATATTGTAGAAGAAATAAACCGCGCGCTTGAAGAGGTACACAGCGCATTGTACGAAAAGGCACTCCGCAACCGTGAGGAGCATACCTATACCGCAGAAACCTTTGAGGAAATGAAGGAAATTGCCGCCACAAAGACAGGCTTTGTAAAGACAATGTGGTGCGGAGATTTAGAATGTGAAATGCGCGTCAAGGAAGAAGCGGGAATGACAAGCCGTTGCATCCCCTTTGAGCAGGAGCATATCTCCGATGTCTGCCCCATTTGCGGCAAACCCGCAAAGCATATGATTTACTGGGGAGTAGCATACTAATTTCATTTTAAGGATAGCCTCCCTTGCCTAAAGGTTATTCCCCTGCGGGGGAAATGTCACCATAGGTGACAAAAGGGGGGAGCTACGGGGACCGCCGGATGGCGGTGGAGGGATTTCTGACGCTTGCGGCAGGCCGCAACATTCTTGC
This sequence comes from Oscillospiraceae bacterium, assembly GCA_017408185.1. The sequence goes on from JAFQVE010000518.1 coordinate 890, forward strand.
CCTGCCGGGCGGGCCTTCTTTGGTTTTCCCCAAAGAAGCAAAGCGAATTCAAGGGGGATTTCGATTTCCCCCTTGAAAATCCCCTTAAAACGAGCAGGGTTGCGACCCTGCACCCAAGGGGGTACCCTCATTACAATAGATTTACAGTTTACTTTGTTGATAATTGAGGTGTTTTTATGTCTACATTAAAAAACAGGCTGACGGCGATTGTTGAAGAAGCCTTTGCCGCGGCGGGATATAATAAGGAGCTTGGTGCGGTCACGTTTTCTGACCGTCCCGACCTTTGCCAGTTTCAGTGCAACGGTGCGTTGACCGGTGCAAAGATTCACAGAAAAAGCCCGATGATGATTGCAAACGATGTGATCTCTCATCTTTCGGAAAACGAGATATTCAAAAGCGTAACGGTTGCTCCGCCGGGCTTTATCAATATGATTCTTTCCGATGAATTTATTGCAGAGGAAGCAACAAAAATGGCAGAAAGCGACCGTCTTGCACTTCCGGTTACGGAGAAAAAGACAATCGTGGTGGACTATGGCGGACCAAACGTTGCAAAGCCGCTTCATGTAGGTCATCTCCGTGCTGCGATTATCGGAGAGACGCTCAAACGCCTTGCCCGTTTTCTCGGCAACGACGTAATCGGTGACGTTCACCTTGGTGATTGGGGACTTCAGATGGGGCTTATCATCTCTGAGCTTCGCCGTGAAAGACCGGAACTCTGCTATTTCGATGAAAATTATGCGGGTGAATATCCGGCAGAATCGCCTGTAACGATTGACGATCTTTCACGTCTTTATCCGCAGGCATCTGCGCGCTCAAAAGAGGATGAAGGGTTCCGCATGGCAGCCATGCAGGCAACGAAGGAGCTTCAGAACGGACGCGCCGGATACGTTGCGCTGTGGAGAAAATTCCTTGAGGTCTCCGTGGCAGACCTTAAGCGCAGCTATGCACGCCTTGGCGTTGACTTTGACAAGTGGCTCGGCGAGAGCGATGCAGATCCGTATGTTGCACCGCTTCTCAAAATACTCGATGATAAAAAGCTCACATATTTAAGTGACGGCGCGCTTATCGCGGATGTTGCCGAAGAGACCGATGACGAGCCGATGCCGCCGGTTATCATCAGCAAGAGTGACGGGAGCCAGCTCTATGCAACAACCGACCTTGCAACGATTATCCAGCGCGCAGAGGATTTTAAACCCAACGAGATATGGTATGTTGTAGACAGCCGTCAGTCGATGCACTTCAAGCAGGTTTTCCGCCTTGCAAAGAAGGCAGGTCTTGTAGATGACGATACGGTGCTTTACCACGTCGGATTCGGTACGATGAACGGAAGCGACGGCAAGCCTTATAAAACGCGTGAGGGCGGAGTTATGAGCCTTTCTGTGCTTATTGATTCTGCAAAGGCGGCGGCAAAAGAGAGAATAGAAGCTTCTGAGGTTGCAAAGGATTTGACTGATGCCGAGCGTGACGATGTTGCCGAGAAGATAGGCATTGCGGCGATAAAGTTCGGTGATCTTATAAATCACCGCGCCCGTGACTATATCTTCGACCTTGACCGTTTCCTTGCAACAGAAGGAAAAACCGGACCGTATCTTCAGTATACGGTTGTGCGTATAACAAGCCTTCTCAACAAGGCGATGGCGGCAAACGCCGCTCCCGGAAAGCTTCTTCCCCCGCAGAGCGATACTGAGCGCGAGCTTCTTATAAAGCTTTTCTCCGTCGGAGATGTGCTTTTGCGCGCGTTTGAGGATAAAACTCCCAACGCAATCTGTGAGGTTATGTTCGACATAGCAGGACTTTTCAATCGCTTCTATTTTGAAAATAAAATTCTCGCACAGGAGAACGAAGAAATCCGCGCATCATGGCTCGGTATTATTGAGCTTGTAAGAAGAATGCTTCTTATGCTTCTGGATATCTTCTCAACAGACGTACCGGAAAAGATGTAAGTTTCAGTGAGGCTTATTTATGACTAACACAAACTCAATTTCACAGCCGATATTTTCAAATCGTGCTCTCGTTTCACTTGCGGTTCCGATAGTGCTTGATGCCCTTCTTGCAATTGTTGCGGGAATTGCAGACTCATCAATGGTTTCTACGGCGGGCGAGGCGGCTGTCAGCGCAATTTCACTTGTTGACTCGTTGAACATCATGTTTATTCTTATGTTCAATGCTATGACGACCGGCGGTGTTGTCGTAACGTCGCAGTATATCGGAAGCCGTAACATAGAGCGGGCAAAATGCAGTGCAAATCAGCTTCTGTATGCATCCGCTGCAATTGCAACGGTGCTTATGGTTCTTCTTTTGTGTTTTATTCCGCAGATTATAGGTCTCGTTTACGGAACGCTTGAAGCAGAGGTATTAAAAAACGCAAAAACATACTTTTTCTGGACTCTTTTAGGATATCCGTTTTTCGCAATAGGAAGCTCGTCTACGGCACTTTTGCGTGCTCAGGCAAAAAGCGGAGCGGCGCTTATGCTTACCGGTGCCGTTAATCTCCTGAATGTTATCGGAAACGCCGTACTTATTTTTGGTTTTGACCTCGGTGTTGCGGGTGCCGCCATTTCCACGACATTTTCACGTATAGTATGGGCAGCGGTTGGTCTTATAATGCTTCACAACAAGGATTTACAGGTGCATTTTGAAAATCTTCTGAAGTTTAAGCTTGATTTTGATATTTTGCGACGAGTATTTAATATCGGAGGGGCAAACGGTCTTGAAAACGGTCTTTTCCAGATGGGAAAGCTCCTTGTTGCGAGCCTTGTTTCCTCCTTCGGAACAATTGCAATTGCGGCAAACTCCGTCGCAAACACGCTCTGCAACATCGGCTGGACAACCATCGGCGCCTTTGGTACGGTGCTTCTCACCGTTGTCGGGCAGTGTATGGGTGCGCGCGAGCCTGAGCAGGCAAAAATGTATACGAAAAAGCTTGTAAGCTTTTGCATAATTCTTACATTTGTACTTTTCGGAAGCGTTTTTCTTTTCAGAAATCAGCTTGTCGGCATATTCGATTTTGGCGAGGAAGCGCTTCGTGAGTCGGCAAGAATAACCGGTGCCGGTGCGCTTCTTACCATCTGCTCGGTGTACGCGTGGTCGTTTGTTCCGGTTGCTGCATACCGCGCCGCGGGCGATACGAAGTACGCCGTAATCCTTGCGGTATCGAGTATGTTCACGTTCCGCGTCGGGTTGTCATATCTTCTCGGGCATTTCCTCCATATGGGACTTCTCGGCGTGTGGATAGGAATGTGGGCAGACTGGACCTGCCGCACTATATTCAACCTTTTCCGATTCCGCAGCGGCAAATGGTTGACCAAAAAGGTTATTTAAATTTTTGAAATTTTTACCGGTAAAACACTGCGATGTGTGAAAGATACACACATCGCAGTGTTTTATTGTGGCAAGTTTGAGAAAACCACCAACTTATTGATAAATTTGATAATAAATTTCTTGACGTTTTTATTGTTATGACGTATAATATAAATGCAGAGGGGCACACTGATTTTGAAAGGAGCATTTATATGTATAATATGTCTGTTGCGGGGATGATGAATTCAATGATTCCGATTACCCGATTTAACAAAGGTGAAGCAACAAAAATTTTTGATGAAGTTGAGCTTTCCGGTACTAAAATAGTTGTTAAGAACAATAAGCCTGCGTGTGTTCTTGTTTCACCCTCGCAGTATGAAAAGCTTATGGAAATGATTTCCGATTATATGCTTGTTGTTGAAGCTGAAAAACGAGTGGCTGACAGCAAACCGGAGGATAATATTTCGCATGAAGAGATGTTAGCTGAACTCGGTATCTCGCGAGAGGAATTAAACAAAATAGATGTAGAAATCGAATAATAAGGGAGCCTTTTGTCATGGAATGGAAGATAGAATACATCAAAGAGGCTCAGCGTGATTTAAAAGAACTTGATGCATATAGCCGCAAGCTGATTTTGAAGGCGATTGAAAAAACAGCGCTACATCCGCTTCCGCTTCCGCCTCCGGATGGTATAGGAAAGGCGCTCGGGAATTATTCTGCCGCTAAATTGAGTGGTTATTACAAAATAAAGCTACGTAATCTCGGGTATCGTATTGTGTATGGATTGGTGAGAGAAAATAACGTTATGAAAATTATTGTTATTTCAATTCGAAACGACGAGCTTGTATACCGAGAAGCCGAACGAAGAATAAAAAAATTGATGAAATAGAATATTTTACCGGTAAAAAACTGCGATGTGTGTATCTTTCACGCATCGCAGTTTTTGGTTTGGAAGTTAAAGCTCAAATTTCCGTTTACGGCAAAATATCCGAAAAAAATCTGCATATATTAAGCTTCGGAAAGGAGGTAAATATGCAAAAAACAAAAAAATCTTTGAAAATTTTTGCCGCTTTTATAATTTCTTTTTCATTTATAATAACGGCAAAAGCAGCAGACAAGCTTGTCCCTCTCGGTCATACAACCGGCATAAAGCTTTTGTGTGACGGCGCGATTGTAACCGAGCTTTCGGACAACGTTCCGGAAAATCCGTGCAGAGCCGCAGGAATAGCACCCGGCGATGTTATCAAAAGCGTTGACGGAAATGCAGTAACCTCAAATGACGATCTTCGCCGGATGGTGACTGAAAGCGAAGGGCGTGAGATGACGGTTGAGTATGTGCGGCAAGGAGAGGTAAAGGCGGTTAAGGTAACTCCCGTAAAGGCGGAGGACGGAAAATATGCGCTCGGAATCCGCATCCGTGACAGCGTTGCCGGAATAGGGACACTCACCTATTATAATCCCGAGAACAAAACCTACGGCGCGCTGGGGCACGGCGTAACGGAAAGCGACACCAATGTGCTTATTCCCCCTCAGCGCGGGGCTCTTATGAAATCTAAGGTAGAAAGCGTTGTGCAAGGCGGTCCCGGAAATCCGGGTGAGCTTCGCGGTGAATATGACCTGACGAATGATTATGCCGACATTGAAAAGAATACGGAGAGCGGGATATTCGGGAAAATCAAGGACAGCGCAGAATTTGAAAAGATGGCGCAGTACCCGATAGCAAATAAAAACGAAATCAAGCGTGGAAAAGCGACCATTCTTTCAAACGTTGAAGGCGATGAAGTTAAAGAATACGAAATTGAGATAACAAGCATATATTTTGACGGCGAAAAGACAAAAAATATGCTTGTCCGTGCAACCGATCCCGAGCTTATTGCAAAAACAGGCGGAATTGTCCGCGGAATG
>JAFQVE010000519.1 GCA_017408185.1 Oscillospiraceae bacterium
CCATCAACGCTGAAATTTCGGAGTATTGATAATTATTTCCAATTTGTTAAATTTATCCTTGAAATATTCTCCCGTATGCGTTATAATTAATTAACAACAATTTTCGACGCTATACGGGAGATTACATATGCAGCTTCTTGAAGAGAGAATACGGCGTGACGGTATCGTCCGCGAGGGCAACGTTCTTAAGGTTGACAGCTTTTTAAACCATCAGATTGATGTTACGCTCTTAAATGAAATGGGGCGTGAGCTTCTCCGCCTGTTCGGGGATGACGGCGTTACAAAAATCCTCACCATTGAAGCGTCGGGCATAGGCATTGCCTGCATCGCCGCGCAGTATTTTAATGTACCGGTTGTGTTTGCAAAAAAGGCGGCATCAAAGAACATCTCCGGAGATGTGTATACAAGCCGTGTCCATTCCTTTACAAAGGATAAGTATTACGATGTTATGGTTTCGAAGGATTTTATCCATGCGGGTGACCGAGTGCTGATTATCGACGATTTTCTCGCAAAGGGCGCGGCTCTTATCGGGCTGTGCGATATTATCAATCAGGCGGGAGCAACAGTAGTCGGCGCGGGGATAGCTATCGAAAAGGCGTTTCAGGACGGAGGAAAAAAGGTCCGTGATATGGGAATAAGGGTTGAAAGCCTTGCCCGTGTTGCGTCTATGTCGCCCGGGGGCGGTGTGGTATTTGCGGAATGATGCGCGATGTGCGCTTCATCATATTTTAAGGAGGTCATAAATCATGGCAAAAAAACTTTTGGCAATTCTCTTGGCAGCAGTAATGGTATTCGCATTTGCAGCTTGTGCTCCGGCAGAGGTTGAGCAGGGCGAAGGTGGAGAAACCGCAGGTCTTGCACCGATTGCGAAGGAAGACGTTAAGGTCGGCTTCGTTTATATCGGCGACATCAACGACGGCGGTTACACCCAGGCTCACGACAAGGGCAGGCTTGCTCTTGAAGCAGCAGGCTTTGAGTGCCTTTACAAGGAAAACATCCCGGAATCCGCAGACTGTGAAGTAGCAGTTCGTGAGCTTGTTGACGCAGGCTGCAACGTTATCTTCACAACAAGCTTCGGTCATATGGATTACACAGAGACCGTTGCAAAGGAATATCCGGAAATCTACTTTAACCATGCAACGGGTTACAAAACTCTCCCGAATATGTGCAACTACATGGGCAGAGTTATCGAAGCGCGCTACCTTGCAGGTATCGTTGCAGGTATGAAGACCGAGGCTAACAAGATCGGTTATGTTGCAGCAATGCAGATTCCTGAGTGCATCCGCGGTATCAACGCATTCACACTCGGCGTGCAGTCTGTAAATCCGGACGCAACCGTTGAGGTTGTCTGGACAAACACATGGTACGATCCGGCTATCGAGAAGCAGGCAGCTATTGAGCTTCTTGACAAGGGCTGTGACGTTATTGAGCAGCATCAGGACTCTCCGGCTCCGCAGCTTGCAGCTCAGGAAAAGGGCAAGTTTGCTATCGGCTACAACACTCCGACTCCGGACGCAGCGCCGAAGGCATATCTCACCGCTCCGCTCTTCCATTGGGACAAGTTCTATGTTGACTGCGTAAACCGCGTTGTTGACGGAACATGGAAGCCTGAGGCATACTGGGAAGGTCTTGCATCCGGCTGGGTTGGTCTTGACGAGCTTTCAGACCTCTGTGCAGAAGGCACAGCTGAAAAGGTTGAGGCTGCAAAGCAGGGTATCATCGACGGCTCTCTCGTTCTCTTCTCCGGAGAGATTAAGGATCAGTCCGGCGCTGTAAAGCACCCGAACGGTATGACAAACGAGGAAATCTACAACATGAATTGGTTCATTGAAGGTGTCATCGGCACAATCAACGGCTAAGAAATTATACAGAAGGGGGCTCGGAAGCCGAGCTCCCTTTTTAAAGTAATAAGTAAGAGTGAAGAGTGAAGAAGTAACGTTTCTCTTTTCACTGTTATTTATTATCCGAAGAGAAAGGACGTCGGTACATATGCAGAATGATGTTTGCATCGAGATGCAGGGAATATGCAAATATTTCGGCACTGTTGCGGCAAATGAGAACGCGAGCCTTGAGGTGAAGCGCGGAGAAATCCATGCGCTCCTTGGCGAAAACGGTTCGGGAAAGAGCACGCTTATGAATATGCTTGCCGGGATATATTCTCCCGATGCAGGAACGATAAAAATTGAAGGTGAAGCAAAGCGCTTCGCCTCGCCGCACGACTCTCTTGCTGCCGGTATCGGTATGGTTCATCAGCACTTCAAGCTGGTTGAGGTTATGTCTGCCGCCCAGAATATTTCTGCCGGAAGCGAGCGGGGGATAATCCGCAGTCCCAAGAAAATAGAGGCAAAGGTGCGTGCGATATGCGAAAAATACGGTCTTGAGCTTGATCCGGCAAAGAAGGTATATAATATGTCCGTCGGAGAAAAGCAGACCGTGGAAATCGTAAAGATGCTTTACCGCGGCGCAAGTATGTTTATTCTTGATGAGCCGACGGCTGTTCTTACCCCGCAGGAAGCAGAAATCCTGTTTGATATTCTGCGCAATATGAAAAAGCTCGGCTGTGCGATTATCATAATCACTCATAAGCTGAATGAGGTTATGGAGATAAGTGACCGCGTTACCGTTCTGCGCAACGGCGCAACCATAGGCACGGTGAACACCTCCGAAACAAACCCACGGCTTCTTACAGAAATGATGGTCGGAAAGTCGGTTGAGCTTAAAATCACGCGTGAGGAACCAAAGCGATCGGAAAAACCTGTTCTTGAGGTGTCGGAGCTGTCCTGTCAGAATGAGCTTGGGCGAAATATGCTCCGCGGGATGAGCTTTTCTGTTTACGGCGGTGAGATATTCGGAGTTGCGGGAATTGCGGGAAGCGGTCAGAAGGAGCTTTGTGAAATCATTGCCGGTATGGAAAAATCAAGCGGCGGCAGCGTGAAGTTTCTTGATGAAGAAATTCTCGGGTTGTCACCTATAGATATCTTACGCCGCGGTGTGAGTATGTCGTTTGTTCCGGAGGACAGGCTCGGCATGGGGCTTGTTGCGGGAATGGACATAACAAACAATGTTCTTCTCCGTTCATTCCGCAAGAATAAGGGTGTTTTTGTGGACAGAAAGGAAAGCCGCCGCCGCGCGGAAGAGATTGTGGAGCGTTATGATGTCAAAACACCGTCCGTCAATCATATTCTGAGGAAGCTCTCTGGCGGAAATATCCAGAAGGTTCTTCTCGGACGCGAGGTAGAGCTCAATCCGAAGCTGCTTATCACGGCTTACCCCGTCCGTGGTCTTGATATCGGCGCATCGTATAACATATATGACATTCTCAACGCTCAGAAAAAGGCGGGCGTTGCCGTGCTATTCATCGGCGAGGATCTTGACGTTCTGCTTGCGTTGTGTGACAGACTGCTCGTTCTTCACGACGGTGCGGTTATGGATATCGTTGACCCCAAGACAATTACAAAGGAAGAGATCGGGCTTCTTATGCTCGGTCACCGTCCGGAAAAGGAGGCGCACTGATGTTTCGAATAGTAAAAAAGCCGGAGCTAAGCCCCGGCCGCGCAGTCGCGGCACAGCTTTTTGCCGTTGCTGCGGCGCTTCTTGCCGCGGCGGTAATTGTTGCTCTGCTCGGCTATAATCCGTTTGAGTTTTACGGAAATCTCGTAAAAGGTGCGCTCGGTTCTGTCTACCGTGTCCGCGCTACCTTCAATAAGGCGATTCCGCTTGTTATTCTTTCGCTCGGCACGCTTATTGCGTTTAAAATGAAGTTCTGGAATATCGGTGCCGAGGGGCAGATGTGCATGGGTGCATTCGGTGCGGCGTATTTTGCGCTTAATTTCTCGCATCTTCCCGCCCCCGTGCTTCTTCCGCTCATGGCACTTGCAGGTCTTGTCTGCGGCGGAATATGGGCGCTTATTCCCGCACTGCTGAAGACAAAATTCGGCACCAGTGAAACGCTAGTAACGCTTATGCTTAACTATGTCGCACTGCGGTGGATAACTTATCTTCAGTACGGTCCGTGGCGCGAGGACGGCGGTATGCCTAAAATTGCAACGTTTGAGGCAAATGCAGTTTTACCGAGCGTTTTCGGGATACATATCGGTTGGATAATCGCGCTTCTTCTTACGCTTTTAGTGTACATTCTCATGACGCGCACAAAGTTCGGATATGAGATATCGGTGTTGGGTGAGAGCACCGCAACGGCACGCTATGCCGGCATCAACGTAAACAAAACGGTTGTCATTGCAATTATGCTTTCCGGCGCGCTCTGCGGGCTTGCGGGAATGATTCAGTCTTCTGCTGTTGAAAAGACGCTTACGGAGCAGTTTACCGGCGGTCTTGGCTTTACCGCAGTTATAACAACTTATCTTGCGCGGCTTTCTGCACCGGCAGTCATCATCACATCGTTTTTGTTTGCAATACTGCTTGCGGGAGGAAGCTTCCTTGAAACGTCAATGCGAATCCCGATTTCGATGATATATGCACTGCAGGCGGTAATTATATTCTTCGTTCTTGGCAGTGAGTTCTTCTTAAATTACAAGATTGTCCGCCGTGCGGGGAAAGGAGCGTAAAGAAAATGGGAGAATTTCTTATTTCTGCGGCACTGTTTCTGCAGGTAACGGCATCGCTCGGAACACACGTTCTTCTCGGCACTCTCGGCGGAATTCTGACCGAAAAGGTCGGCAATACCTGCCTTGGTATTGAGGGTATGATGCTTCTTGGCGCTTCAACGGGTTTCCTTGTGGCGTACAATACGGGAAACGCGCTTCTTGCGGTTCTGGCATCGGGCGCGGCAGGTGCGCTCGGCGCACTGATTTACGCCATCATAACGGTTTCGCTCCGCGGCAATCAGGTTGTCACCGGTCTTGCGCTTACAACCTTCGGAAGCGGCGCGGCAGGGCTTATCGGTATGTCGATATCAGGCAAAAGCCTGCCGGACTCCATAAATGCTGTGCTTGGTATTCATAAAACTCCGGTGCTTTCCGATATCCCGCTTGTCGGCAAGATGCTTTTTGAGCAGAGCCCGTTTGTTTTGGGCGCAATCATCACGGCTGTTATCATCTATATTTATTTTAAAAAGACAAATATAGGTCTCAATGCACGCGTGGTGGGCGAGAGCCCCGCTGCTGCGGATGCATCGGGCATAAACGTAACCCTTCATAAGTATGTCCACACGGTGCTCGGAGGTTTCCTCTGCGGTGTCGGCGGCGGATACTACTCTATGGTATACGTCGGAAGATGGCAGATTGACCTTACCGCCGGAGCAGGCTGGATTTCCGTTGCTCTCATAATCTTTGCTATGTGGAATCCGCTTCGTGCAATCCTCGGCGCTTATCTCTTTGGTGCGGTGCGCGGACTTACATTCAAGCTTCAGGGAGGACTTGTCCTTTTCGGACAGACAATAACGTTCAGCGCACAGCTTCTTGATATGGCACCGTATATCGTTACGGTTCTGGTTCTGCTCTTTATAACCATGCGTAACAAGAGGGAATATCAGGCACCGGCATCGCTCGGTACACCGTATTTCAGAGAAAACAGGTGACGGTTTACTAATCCGAAAAACAGAAAAAGTCAGATAAAACAGACGGAGTAAAAATTGCCCCGCCTGTTTTTTGTTGTTTCCGCAGTTTTGACGGCAGAATAAAGCTATGACAAAATTATTGAAATTTGACAAAAAACAGGATATAATATATTCGGTGAAAATTTGGAAAAATAGAAGAAAGAAACGAAAGGAAAAAGAAAATGGACATTTTTGACATTCTCACGATGCTTGGAGGGCTCTGCCTTTTCCTGTTTGGTATGGACGTTATGGGTCAGGCACTTGAGCGTCGCGCGGGCGGTGCCCTGCGCACGCTGCTCGGACGGCTTACATCAAACCGGCTTGCGGGGTTGCTTACAGGCCTTTGTGTAACGGCGGTTATTCAAAGCTCGTCGGCGACAACGGTTATGGTTGTCGGCTTTGTAAACTCAGCGCTTATGACCTTGCGTCAGGCGATAGGTGTTATAATGGGCGCAAATATCGGAACAACGGTTACTGCGTGGATTCTCTCGCTTGGCGGAATAAGCGGAGATAACTTGCTGCTCCAGCTTTTGAAGCCGACGTCGTTCACGCCGGTGCTTGCACTTATCGGTATTATAATGACGATGACCGGAAAAGGCAGCAAAAGGCGTGACACCGGGACAATTCTTTTAGGCTTTGCAACGCTTATGTTCGGTATGGATACAATGAGCGACGCAGTTTCCGGTCTTGCAGACGTTCCGGCATTTCAGCAGATGTTTATTCTGTTCAAAAACCCGATTCTCGGCGTGCTTGCAGGTGCAGTTCTTACGGCAATAATCCAGTCAAGCTCCGCATCTGTCGGTATTTTGCAGGCGCTTGCCGTAACGGGACAGGTCTCGCTCGGCGCGGCAATACCGATAATTATGGGACAGAACATTGGTACGTGTATTACAGCACTTCTCTCGTCATTTGGAACAAACAAAAACGCAAGGCGTGCCGCGCTTGTGCACTTATCCTTTAACGTTATCGGAACAACGCTTTGCCTGATACTTTTCAGCGTTGTAAAATACTTGTTTATGCCGCCGTTGTTTGACAGCGCGGCGAACTTCATCAGCATCGCAGTTGCGCACTCGGTGTTCAATGTTTTCTGTACGGTTGTATTGTTCCCGATGGCGGGATTTCTCGAAAAACTCGTTATTCGCCTTGTGCCGGACAGCAAGGAAAAGGATGCCGTTGCAGAGCTTGATGAGCGTCTGCTTGCAACGCCGCCAATCGCGCTCCAGCGCTCTCATAATCTCGTTGTTGAGATGATGGAGGCATCGCTTTCCGCTCTCCGTGGTGGTATAAAATCGCTTCGCGGATATTCTTCAGAGCTTGCAGAGGAGATTTGTGCGGCTGAGGAAAAGACCGACCATTACGAGGATATTTTAGGAACATATCTTGTAAAGCTGAGTTCACGGCAGATATCCGCATCGGATAATGCAGAAGCGGCAAAGCTTTTGCGTATGATAGGTGACTTTGAGAGAATTTCCGACCACGGTGTGAATCTTTTAAAATCTGCCGAGGAAATGAATGAGAAAAAGATTAAATTCACAGAAGCTGCAGAGGGCGAGCTTGATGTAATCCTGGGTGCGGCAAATGAGATTTTAGAGCTTACACACCGCGCGTTTGCCGATAACGATATTGATGCGGCACTAAGCGTAGAGCCGCTTGAGCAGGTGATAGACATTCTCAAAGAGAAGCTCCGTGCACAGCATATCGGACGGATGCAACGGGGAGAGTGTACAATTGATGCGGGATTTGTCTGGTCAGACCTTCTCACGAATATAGGCAGAACGTCAGACCACTGCTCAAATATTGCCGCGTGCGTAATAGATATGGCAAGCAACAATATGAATCTTCACGAGTCTATCCGCGCCTTCCGCAACGAAAGCCCGGATTTCCGTACAAAGTTTGAAGAATATTCAAAGAAATATACAATTGCATAAAGCGAAAACATCCGCTTTTTATGATATGCACCCCAAAAGTGTTCAACTTTGGGGTGCATATCAGTCCTCGTTGGTCATTTTCTTATATATCTTTGATTTCTGCTTTGTGGTTTATCGGGGAGTGTCATTTGTATAAGGTCGAGAGAAAGCGCGGGGTGGATATAATGCCGCCTTACGGTTTCTTTTGATTTAAGACCGAGCAGAGCCATAAGCGATGACAAAGTATACGGCACATCATATTCCATTACTTCGAGAAGTTTTTTTACATACTCCGACACAGCTTCGCCGGAGACGGAAAGCTGCTCTGCAATTTCATCAAGTATCTTATCAATTTGTTTTAATATAAACAGAATAAAGGTGTTTGAACTACCCTCGGTATGACACTTCGCGATGGCAGCATAATACTCATCCTGAAACTTCTCTATCTGGCTTTCTATCGGGATATATTCAAAGACGGGATTCCATTTTGCCAAAAAAGCACTGTGCCATAACCTTGCCATTCTTCCGTTTCCGTCTGAAAAAGGATGTATAAATACAAATTCATAATGAAATACGGCAGACATAATAAGCGGATGCATTTCACTCTTGCTTCGGGAAAGCCAGTCAAAAAGTTTTTCCATAAGCTCGGGAACCGTTCTTGCAGGCGGTGCCATAAAAATACACTTATCGCCGCTGAAAACGCCCTCTTCTCCCTTGCGGAATTTACCGGATTCATCAACAAGATATTTTGTCATAACTCCGTGAAGGGCTTTCAGCTCATTTATATCAAAGGGGTTGATTTCGGGAAGCTTTTCGTAAGCGGCATATGCATTCTTAACTTCCTGAATTTCTTTTTGCGCGCCCAAAACCGTTCTTCCGTTAATAACATCTCTGACCTGACCGACGGTAAGAGAGTTGGCTTCTATCTTCAGGGAGGAATGTATTGATTTGATGCGGTTGTTTTTTCTCAGGTGCGGTTTCGCCTGCATATTGCTCGTGACGCTGATTTTTCCTATTTTTTCAGATATGCTTGAAACGAGCATCAGCATTCCGTTTGTTATATTAAACGGCGGTGTATATGCGCTCATAAAACCCTCCTCATAAGTATTATCTTGCGTATTATCTTAATTATACTATATATTCGAGAAAAAAGCAATGCGTATTTTTTAGGGGGGTGCAAAGAATATCGGTTTTGGAAGGATAAATATAATAGAAATATCAACGAGGACTCTGCAGATGCAGAGTCCTCGTTGGCATTTAACTACGGGGCTTACAGCACCTTCATTTTACTGTAAGCCTTTTTCAAAATGGATATTTCACACAGAGCAGCGCCCACTCCGCTCTGTGTGCGAGAAAAGCGTAATCATGGAAAGCTCTTTTGGGGAAAGAATCGCATTTATCACAGATACACCCGCTTAATTAGTTGCCTCCCAGACAGTGGTATCATCAACGATACAGGTAAAGTTTGTTCTTCCGGGATCACCATCGCCAAAGGATCCACCATAACCGGATATGCCTTGCGGTTCCATCCACCAGGTAAAGAAACTAACGGTAGGTTCAAAAGGTCTGTCCTCAACACCGTTGTTGCCATAAGTACAATTGATAAATTTAATTGTACCGCTGCAACGATCATCAACGTAAAAATTGATGTTTTCTTCAAAATGACAATTTATGAAGGTCATATTTCCGAGCAGCATTATATTGTTAGTCCCGTTACCAAGCATAGCGGGCGTAGTTCCGTCACAATAAAAATGACAATTTTCAAACACCGCTTCTTCTTGATTTGCGATCTGAATCATATTAGCAAGCTCGCAATCCTTTACATAAACACTGTTTCCGTTAGCGTTCAAATCAATCGCCATTCGTGTTTTGCTTACATCTACATTCTCGATATACATATCCTCGGTCAAGGTTGTATTGCTGAACTGTATAGAACCGATGCCGTATGGACTGCGGGTGTTCCCGGTTCCTTCAAGTACAAGGTTCTTGATTGTGCCGCCGGTAGGATTGATGGTCGCATTGCCTGTACCTGCAGTTGCTGTTGCGGTAACAGTTTTTCCGTTTCCGTCAAGTACACCGCCGTTCATTGTAAGTGTGGATGTAGCTGAAATATCGTTTGTCAACACAGCGCTTCCGCCGGTGCTGAGAAGTTCTCCAAGATCCTCAAAAGTGTTAACAGGCATAGCAATCACAGGGTACTCAGCATCCACGTCATACTCCGGACCAAAGCTGTCCTCTTCTGCCTCAAGCTGAGTTGCAATAACATTTACATCAATTCTTATGCTTTTATCCTGATATTCATTTCCTGCCTGCTCATCCATATGTACTGCAAGTGCGAAATAATCAATCGTTTCTTTCGGCATGCTACCGTTTGTTGCTGCAACCGTTCTTCCCGGAAGAACATCTCCTGTCTGTACGCCCTCAACAGTGAGAATATCTGCCCATGAAGCAATTCCTGCAGCATCGGCATCAGCTTTAGTTGCCTTGTCAAGAATTGCATATTTCAGTGAACCTGCAAGTCCTTCATCCTCAACATCAACAAGAATGTTGTACTTAAGTGCCAGCGAACCTGTGTTTTCCACCGCGAGGTAGACGATTTCCGTCTTTCCCGGCTCCCAGTTGATACCATTACCCGTAGCCTCGGAGAAGATATCTCCGCGTGCCTTGTCATCCTCCGGCTCTGCGATAGAGACGTAGCCGGCTCCGTCAAGCTTATCCATAAGAATATCCACCTGAAGAGTACCCGCTTTAATACGGTTGTTGCTGCTCGTCACGGTGTCGGTAAACCATGCGAACGTTGCGCTCATGAGCATTGTAAAGCAGAGCAAGAGCGAGAGCATGCTCATAAACAACGCTTTTTTTGTTGCTTTAGAATTTGTCATTTTTTTATTATGTTCCTTTCATATTTCCCCGAGGCGGGCGGAAGCTACGCTTATTTCTTCTAATCCTCCCTCCTGTATTTTGGCGTTCTGTCACCCGCACATCGGTTTATTTTAACCGTATAGACATAAAATAGTCTATGCAGTTTATTTTATTCTAACACAATTACCTATACAATTCAAGTATAAATTAACTGAATGGACGTGATTTTCTTGAATTATTATGAAATTGGTCAGAGAATACGCAAATATCGCAAGGCTCACGGGATGTCGCAGGAGCAATTAGCCGAGAAAGTAGGAATATCCGTAACTCATATGAGCCATATCGAAACGGCAAACACAAAGCTGAGTCTGTCTGTTTTTGTTGACATTGCATGCGCACTTGAGGTGCAGACGGATGATTTGCTTTCCGATAATAAAGGCGGAAAACAAATTGCAGAAGACGAAATCATTGATATCCTCAACCACTCGTCTGCATCACAGGTAAGAATAATTGCAGATATTGTAAAGGCAACAAAAACCGCGCTTGATAAGCACAGCTAATCCCCCTCATCCCGTGTATTATTTCCGTATTTTTGCAGAAACTAACAAAAAATCTCGGAGGTTGTTTGCAAATGGCGGATAACAGTGAAAACAAAAAGGAAACTCGCGAGGATATAATCGAAACCGGCGGGGTTGTAACGAAAAGCCGCTTCGGAAATATCCATTGCATAACGATAATAGGTCAGATTGAAGGGCACACCGTGCTCGGAAGCGACACAAAGACGACAAAATACGAGCATATATGCCCGACGCTTGCCGCAGTTGAGGAAAATGATGATATTGACGGACTTCTGATTATGCTGAACACCGTCGGCGGAGATATTGAGGCAGGGCTTGCTATTGCAGAGCTTATTGCGGGCATGACAAAGCCTACGGCATCTCTTATCCTTGGAGGGGGACATTCAATCGGCGTACCGCTTGCCGTTGCGGCAAAGCATTCTATAATTGCGG